>JBDSLD010000304.1:0-21404 GCA_039916545.1 Ferruginibacter sp. | reverse complement strand
TGCTGGAGACAGTCGGACGTGTGGCTGCCACTGGTGCATCTGTTTTAATAACGGGCGAAAGTGGTACCGGCAAGGAACTGGTTGCAGAAGCCATACATCAAAATAGTACGCGCAGTAACAGGGCATTTGTCAAAGTAAACCTGGGCGGCATTTCCACTTCCCTGTTTGAAAGTGAAATGTTCGGTCATGTTCGCGGCGCATTTACCGATGCGCGGACAGACAGGATGGGCCGCTTTGAAATGGCGAATAAAGGAACCATTTTCCTGGATGAGATCGGCGACCTGGATGCCGGCAGCCAGGTAAAATTATTACGCGTATTGCAGGACCGCACCTATGAAGTTTTAGGCAGCAGCCGCACGAAAACAGTCGACCTGAGAGTGATCTGCGCCACAAATAAAAATTTGGATGAGATGGTTGGCAAAGGAACTTTCCGGGAGGACCTTTTATACAGGATCAACCTCATCACTATTCATTTGCCTGCATTGCGGAACAGGTCGGGAGATATTCCGTTGCTGGTAAATTTTTTGCTTAATAATTTAAAAGAAATTTATAACCGGCCCAACCTGTCTGTATCGCCAGCGGCAATTAAATGGCTGCAACAACTTCCTTTGCCAGGCAATATCAGGCAACTAAAAAACCTGGTGGAACGCACCGTGCTTGTCAGCAGTAAAGATGCCCTTGATGTGGCCGATTTCCGTACGCAACTTGAATTATCACCTGGTAAAAGAGGCAACCTCCAGTTACCGGAGCCAGGCACTTTAACATTGGATGAAATTGAAGTGCTGATGATCAAAAGGTCACTGGAGTTTCATAAAAATAAAATATCAAAAGCGGCAGCATCGCTCGGACTCACCCGTAGTTCACTTTACAGGCGGTTAGATAAATACAATATCCCCTATGATGAAACTTCGGACTAAATATATTTTGTTCGTCGTTATCCTGCACCTGCTTACACTGGTGTTAACCTATTTCATTTTCCAGCAAGATAAAATACTGTTCATAGCTTCTGAAGTGCTGATCATACTTTCGATATTGATCGCCATACGGTTGTACAATCAACTGATACAACCGCTTCAACTGCTGATGCAGGGCGCGGAAGCGATCAGGGCGAGGGATTTTAATGTAAAATTTGTTTCTACCGGAAAATATGAAATGGACGAGCTTATAAAAGTGTACAATCAAATGATCGATGAATTGAGGATGGAAAGAACAAAGCAGGAGCAACAGCATTTGTTCCTCGAAAAATTAATTTATACTTCCCCAACGGGTATATTGATACTTGACTATGATGAACACATCCACGAGATAAATCCAAAGGCTTTAAAATTATTGAACCTTGAGGAGCAAGACGTAGCAGGAAGGTCCGTTAATGAAACCACGCACCCGATGTTACAGGAAATAAAACAGTTGAGGTCAGGGGAGTCAAAGACGGTCACGTTTAATGGCGCGAATACCTATAAATTACAAAAGTCGCATTTTATAGACCGGGGCTTTGCCAGGCATTTTGTGATGATCGAAGAACTGACTGCGGAAATCCTGGCCGCCGAAAAAAAGGCGTATGGTAAAGTGATCAGGATGATGGCACATGAAGTAAACAATACGATCGGCCCGGTAAATTCAATCCTGCAATCCACGCTTACTGCTAACCAGTTGTGGCTGAATGAAGCTACCCACACCTATCAGCATGCAATACAAGTTGCATATGACCGCAATAATAACCTCAATATTTTCATGCGCAATTTCGCTGATGTGGTCAGGTTGCCGGAACCCGTAAAAAAAAGTATCGACCTGCATAAACTGATCCGGTCAGTTGCGAGGCTGATGGAAAGCAGGGCGGTTGAAAAGCAGATATTGTTTGAATATCATATTCCGGAAACCTCTTTCTTCATTTTTGCAGATGAACAACAAATGGACCAGGTATTGATCAATATTGTGAAGAACGCGATAGAGTCGATCGATGAAGAAGGAGTGATATCATTTAGCACGAGCCCTGTTTTAAAGCAACTAACCATCACCGATAGTGGAACGGGTATTGGTGAAAATTCTGCCGGCCAGTTATTCAGCCCGTTCTTTAGTACAAAAAAAGATGGGCAGGGAATAGGCCTCACGCTGGTAAAAGAAATATTATTAAACCATGGTTGCGAATTTTCGTTGCAAACGATTCAACCAGGTGAGACTAAATTTACCATTCGTTTTGGAGAGCAATAGCCTTAATTTTTCCCTTGCTACTTTCATAATTAACAAAATGGCTATCCGTTACGCCGCTGTTGCAATTTTAAATGCAATTGAAGGCTTGTCTCATAATTTTTAAGCGTATAATTTGTTAACGGCGAGTGCGGCCGGAAACAACCAGGCAAAATATCGATTGTGCCGGCTGAGACTCGCCTGGAGCGTACTGAGAAACTGCTACTGTAGCATTGACTTCATTATTACATGCCCGCCCTTTCTGGACAAGTCTTTTGAAACACGGCTTCGGTTGTTGGTCAGGAGACACAACAACGGCGTGCTGAGCAGGATATAGATTTTTAACTGCTACTGGCGTAATAACGCGGCTGCTGACTCATGGTGACCAATAACCGAAGATGTTAATCATTGAAAATAAGGCAATACATCACCATGATGCTTTGCTCCGTCAGGAGCCCCGTGTTTATAGAAAAAACCATGATAATGATATTCGGCTCTGTAGGAGCCACTTGAATCATTGTAACAATTATTGATCATTCTATCCAATCAAAGAGATATCGCTCCTCAAAAGGCATTTGAAATTTTTCTAAAAACCGGTGTATTCCTGCCGAAATGTTTTTTTCAATGAAGTGCTTCTGTTCTCACCTCAAAAACCTTAAACTCGCCTCCACAATCGCTAGCATCGCCGGAGGCAACCCTCTTTCCATCCAGGGATGTTTGCGGTCAAATACGTGATCGCTTGTTACAGTAACTAATTGAGCGGAAGGCTGATGGGCTTTTAGTTCATGTGCTTGTTCTACCGGTACTGCGGTATCCAGTGTACCATGGCAAATCAACACATCAATATCCAGCCTTTGAATGGCTTTCTTAATATCCAGCCTTTCCTGGTTTTGAATATAATCTTCGTACAACTGGTAATACATTGGCATCTCTTGTTTAGTACGGCTATTTGTATAATACTGAACTCCTGATCGTTCCCACTCTTCCATTCTTTCGGACGGCCAATTGCCCCAGGGTGTCTTGCATTCGCTGATAGCCGCCCAGGTTATTAGCTTACTCACCCTTTTATCTTCTGCAGCTTTTAATATTGAAATGCCCCCGCCCATACTGTGACCGATCAAACAAATATTACTGGTGTCCATCACCTGTTGATAGGTATTTAAAGGATCGCATATCCAGTCTATCACCATGCCGAGGTCCACCAGTTCTTTTGTATAATTATTGCTGCCAAAAGCCTCCAGGTCTGCAAACTCCGCCGGCTGCTCTGGCGTAGTGCCGTTATGAGAAAAATTAAATTTAATGAATACATAACCTTCTCTTGCAAACATCGCGGCGATGATGTCAAAATTGCCCCAGTCTTTAAACCCATTAAATCCATGAGCATATACCACTACGGGCTTTTGTTCCTGGCTATCTTCAAAAAAAACATCGAGCGCCATCATCCGGTTGCCAGCACCCTGTACCAATATGTTTTTTATCTGCTGCATAAACAATTATCTTTTTTGCATTAATATAAGACTACCAATTATCTATCTATCTTCTGAACAACTTTCCTGATATCCCCGGCTATTTTATAAATAAAATCAACGTGTTCTTTTATTTGCTGGTCCGGGTGTTTATCAGACGGTAATGATCCGGCAGCATTGTTTTCAATTACAACCGGCTGATAAGTGTTATCCAACAGCTGCAGGCTTTCCTCTAATATTACGACAGATCGGTTGATCGGTTGTATGATTTCTTTTGTAATGACCTGCGGCTCTTTTGTTATATTGATCGTGAACAGGCTGGCTATATTAGAAGATAATACATTGTTCATCACAACAAATTCATTGATCTCCGGCGCGTTCTGTTGTTTATTTTTGGGCTCGGAAAGCATACGCCCAAACGCCGCTGAAAGGTTGGCCGTGCTTACATATAATTCCTTTCTAACAAGCTTGTATTCCAGCAGTGATCCCGGATTACCGGAAAAAAAATAACGTAGTTTTTGAAGGTAACTGATATTGGCTTTCAATACACTCACCATATATGCATCCAGTTGTTTTGATTCCCAGTGAGGGAATAAAAAATAGCTTGCAAAAAAAGCCAGCACAGAAGCGATGGCCGTATCCAACACACGTTCTTCCACTATATTTATAAATCCCAAACCCAGGTAGCTGAAAAGTATCAGGATATACGGCGTCATAAATATTACTGTGACAATATAATTCAACCGCTGCCAGGTATAAGTGCCGATCATAAAAAATACCATTAGCACCAGCAGTACGGTACGGTCCTTTATGGTTGCTATCAACACAATGCCGATCAAACCGCCCGCGATAGTACCGGCTATTCGCTGGATGTTCCGTTCTTTTGTAAGACTATAACCTGGCTTTAATATGAAAACGATCGTAAGTAAAATCCAATAGCTGTGATGGCCATACGAAATGAATTGAACGATCACAAAGCCAAGCACACAGGTGATCATCATCCGTAAAGAATGCCTGAATACGGCGGCATTTAGATTGAGGTTATCCCGGAACAGGGCGAAACTAATTTCCTGGTGCGATACAAATTTGGAATGGTCGACCCTGTTCCTGGTGCGTGTTTTAAGATCAACATCAGTGGCAAAATAACTGGATATCGAATTCAGCCGCTCTCCAAGATTCCGGAGATTGATCAATATTTTTTTCAATACGAGGTTGCTGGTATTCTCAATTTTAGATTCATCGATTTTTGCCTTCAACGCATTTAACGCGGGTATTAATTCAAATTGTTTTTTATAGGGGATATTCGATTGGACAGCCAGGCCGATCCTGTCCAGTTCATACGCGATATTTTTTATCATCGTAGATATTTCCGGCAAAATACCTGTGGCGGAAAACTTTGTCCGAAGTAGCGAATAGTCGTACCAGGTGGCAGTTATCTGTTCATACAGATCGATCACATCCGTGAATGTAATGTATATTACCTGGCCCGTCCGGGTTGTATCCTTTACAATTTCTTTGCTTTTAAATAATAGTTGTCTCACTTCATCCTGTGTTTCATTAACCACCACCTGTTGCGCCAGCATCCTTTGATACTCCTCACTTACATTGGTTGCCGGGTCATACAGGGCAGCTTTATTGAGCAATAATCTCGACGTTTCGTGGATACAGTTCCCCAGCGATCGCTGGGCCTGGCGGAACGGACGAACCAGGAAAAACATCAGCGCCATCAACATATACCATACACCGCCACTTAATACCGCTAAGGAGTCTGTTATAACGGTGGATGCAGGAACCATTCTATCCATCCGCAAAATCATGATCAGCAGCGCAGCCAGGCCTACGGAAGAAGCACGGATACCAAAAACAGCAAACATGGTAAAAAAGAAGGAAGCCAATAAAATTAATAGTCCGAGTAATACAATATGCTGGTTGGCAAAACCGGTCAGCAGGGACATAAGAAAAACAAACCCGTTACAATACAACATGCCATTGCGTTTGTGTTCCAACGGGCCCGGCGCATCGCTCATGCTAACGCACAGGGTACCAGTAGAAAGCAACAGGCCGATATCGATCCTTCCAAAATAAGAGCATACCAATGCGGGCAAAATGATCTCTAACGTAATCCTTATGCCATCCGATAAATACTGGCTGAATAAAAAGTACCTGATATGCTGAGTATGTTCCTTCATATTAAATAAGCGATATTCACCAAATAGCGAACCGAACCGCGTAATAAATAGGCATAAATTAACGGGCAAAAGGTACAAAATATAAACAGATACCCGAAAGATGAATAAGCCCGGCAATGCGCAGGTAAGGCGGTCGGACACTTTCAATAACTAATGGAAAGCCCTGGCTGGTAAGCCTTACACCAGGATAGCAGATTCGAAGTGTAACCGGAAAACATTTCCGCGGGTATTTTTGATAACTATTTAGAAACAGTTCAAAATATTTTTTACATAAAACCGGCATAGGATTTTCTGATGTAAGTATTAAAGCAGGCCAACGGTTTTTAAAAAGCTATCCATAATTTTCACCACACAGCAGAAGTTTTAACCATGGTCTGCAATAAAGTTTGTAAATTCATTTGTGTTATCGGCAGGTATATCAATGCACATAAAATATAAAAAAATGGAAAAGAATTTAAATAGTAAAGAAGCCATCGCAAAATTGCAATCGCTGGTCAATGACATCGGCACTTGTATGTTTTTTACAAATACCCAAAACGGTATCCATAACACGCGCCCGATGGCCATTATTGAAGTAGATATGAATGGCAACCTCTGGTTTTTTACAAATCAACAGTCTGCCAAGGTAAAAGATATTGAAAAAGACAGCAATGTACACCTCGTTTTTGCCAGCCCTTCAAAAGATAGTTATGTGGATCTTCGCGGCAGGGCAAGTATCGAGCAAGACAGAAAATCAATTGAAGATAAGTGGAACCCGATCGTTAAGGCCTGGTTCCCGGAAGGAAAAGATGATCCGGATCTGTGTATGATCAAAGTAAAAACTGACGAGGCCCACTACTGGGATACAAACACCACGAAAATGGTAGAAATGTTGAAAATCGTGACATCAATCGTGACAGGAAAACAGCTGGCGGAAGGCGTTCATGGCGATTTATTAGTATAAATACAATGCCTCGTAGCTTGTATCGCTGCGCCTGTTGTTTATGACCTATCATTTTACATAACTAAAAAAGGCCTGCAGGAACTTATTCTGCAGGCCTTTTTACCAGGGGTAGGGACCTATAGGTATTGCTCAATATCTTTTAAAGAAATTGGCTTTTCCAAAATATTTATAGAATCGCCTAATTTGGCTTTTAATTCTTTAGAAGCATGGTATGCGCTGATCAGTGTAATATTCATATCGGGATATTGCTCATGGATATTCTCCGCAAAATTCCAACCCATGCCATCCGGTAAATTATTATCCAGCAATAACGAATCCGGTATAATGGAATTCATCTTTTTAAAACCTTCGCTTAGGGTATGCGCAATATAGACCTCGTAATTTTTCTTCGTGAGAAAAAGCTTAACCATCGTACACAGGTCTATTTCGTCATCTACAATTAATACTCTTTTCATACTATGGTAAATCCTAAAACTGTGCCAGTTGTGTCAATACTTGAGGAGGTGGATTTTGTAGACATTATTCCCTCAATTGAGTATAAAAGCTTCAACGGGATATCTCGAAATTAACCATTTATTTACCCAATTAAGCCCTCCTTCAATCATAATTAATTGATTTACAATTATATAACAATAAACGGCCAACGATCTAAAAGTTAACGCACTTATTTTTATAATTGATTATTTAAGAAGACAATTGACGTTGCCCGCCCTATAACCCCATTTATAGCCAAGACCACTAAATTCTTATCTTATTTCCCCATCCATTTTTTAAAATCTGTTACCTTTTCTCTACTGACCAATGCCTCCTTATCTACGGGTGGTTTTAAATTAAGCAACAGTCGGTTCCCAAAGTAATCATGGATCTGTTCCACACTTTCAATGGAAACATAAAACGACCGGCTAATGCGGAAATAAATTTCCGGATTTAGCATTTCTTCCAGTTCGTCCATGGTATAATCAACCACGTACTTTTTATTGTCATTTGTTTTAAAAAAGTTTAACCGGCCATCGCTATAGAAATAACAAATGTCATCTACATCAATACTCACCAGCTTTTGCGCATGCTTTACCAAAAACCGTTTGCGGTATTCCTTTGGCTGAAGTTTTAGTTGCAGTTCCTTTACGAGACTATCGACATTTAACGCGGAATTTCCATTGTTGCCTCCATACATACTTTTCATTTTCCTGAACTTGTCCAATGCTGCCTCCAGGTCTTCCTTTTGTATGGGTTTTAATAGATAATCCACACTATTTACCTTAAACGCTTTTAAAGCAAATTCATCATAAGAAGTAGTAAAGATCACAGTACTCTTGACTTCAACTTTTTCAAATATCTCAAAGCTTTGTCCATCAGCAAGTTCAATATCCATCAGGATCAGGTCCGGCGCGGCATTGGCTTCCAGCCAGCTAACAGAGGAGCGGATACTGTCCGTTACCCCCACCACTACCGCCGTATCGTCCACAGCAGCCAAAGTTTTCTGAAGTTTTTTCACCGCCAGTTCTTCGTCTTCAATAATTAATACTTTCATAATAAAAGTTTTATATGAACACCATGTAATTTAATACTATTGACCATGTTATTTATTTTCCATAACTACGTCTGTCCTATCACTTTTACCTGGGTTGTATCAATGGTATCGCCACAGAAAATTCTTTGCCGTCATCCTGCACGGCAATTTCTTCTTCTCTCATCAACTCATATTTTTTCGCAATATTGCTCAATCCTACCTTGTTTGAATTTACATTGCGTCCTTTCCGTTGCAGGTTATTGCTCACTACCAGCTTACCACTATTGGTTGTCATTATCAGTATTTGAAGCGGGCTATCCTTTAATATCATATTGTGCTTTACGGCATTTTCCACCAGCATCTGGAGGGTAAGCGGAGGCACCAGGTAATTCAGGTATTGATCATTGATCCTGATCTCCATATCCAACCCCTCGCCGTACCTGGTTTTCAACATGTGAAAGTAAGACTGTATAAACTGCATTTCCTTATCCAGTGTTGCCAGTCCCTCTTCATTGTTGCGAAGCAGGTAGCGATAAACCTTACTCATTTCATCTAAAAATTTCTCCGCCTTTTCGGGCTCATCCGCAATCAGGGACGACAGAGAATTTAAACTGTTAAATAAAAAATGTGGATTCACCTGGCCCTTCAATCCCTCCAGCTGGCTCTGTAGGTTTTCCTTTTTGAGGTTCTCGGCTTCATCTACCATTACCCGCCATTTTTCATAGAAGGAAGCCCCTTCATTTAAACTGGTAGCAAGCACATTACACAGTATCCCGACCATCAATACTTTTAAATAAGTGTTCCAGTTTATCTCGTAGCCAAAAAAACCTATGTAATCGTATCCTAAAAAAATGATCGTAATAGCAGCGACCATTATCAACACGTAAGCCAGTAAGCCAAGGCCAATTCTTTTAAAGGTTTGATGATATTTTGGAAAGCGGTTTAACAGGACGGAAGCCACCATGCCACAGGAAATATAAACCAACACCAATACTGATAAGGATAGCAAAGTGGACAAAATAAAACTGCGGGTATCCTGGAAATATTGCCTACCAAATAAAAAATAATTTAGTATCAACGCGATAGGAGGCATAATGATAACCATTATCGCAAACTCTTTTTTTGAGTACGCCAATGGCTTCATTTGTTTTAACAGGCTCATGAAACTCCCTTTATTGTCAAATTATAACTACCATAAAGATCAAATCGAAAGGCTTGCATGAACTGAATTAAATGTGTATGAATTGTTATTTTAAGCGAATGAATTGTATATTAAATATCTGCAATGTATTTATTATTTATGTCAATGGTCATTTACCGGTAATTATAAAATAAATTATATCGGCTGCCTGTCCCGTTTAATGGCGGCGTATTGTAAAAGCAATAAACCAGGATTGTAAGACAAAATATAATAACAGCGATCCCTAATATTTTTTTATTCATGCTGATAACATTTTCGCCAGGTAATTAATGACTAAGGTAATTCTGCTTTACCGCAATGAATTACCTGCCTGATTGAATTGAAGAAAATAAGGTATGTATTGCGAAAAACGTAGGATAAAAAAAGCGCCCTTTTGAGGAGCGCTGGAAAAATTTACCGTGATTAATTGTATCGCTATTTTTTATTTGGCAGGTGAAACTTTGATATCCACGAAGAGTTGATCGTACCTGGCTGGCCGATAGCTACACCGGGATGTTCATCCATATTAAGTCAGCAGGTAACCGTTATCGGCGTCATCCGGAAAACTTGCCTGGTCCCACAAATATGTATTGGAATGCTGGATGCTTAACTCGCCTAAGGGGATAGCGCTAACGGTAATGGCCCCACTCCTTATGCCTTATAGACGCCACTTTGCGTTTTGGTTGTAAATACCTGCTGCCCTTTTGCATCCTTTGAAAAAGACCCGGTACCACTTACCTGGATCCAGCTTTCTGTATTGGTGCCAAATGTATTTGTCTTTTCGTACCTCATCTATTCGTACCTGTTATCTTTTAAAAAATTGAATCTGACGTCCATTATTGCGTTTTTCAGGGATCTTGTAACCGGTTGTGCGAAGCCGGACAACGAAAACACTAAGCCGGCGAAGAAATTATTTTTTTCATAAATGAGATTTTTTAATTGAGTGTTTGTTGTTCCGGTTTTGACAGTAAATACCGGGTCATAAAAATACCCATGCCGCCACCATCTGCGGGACTAAGGGTAAAAGAGGTTACCTGGTCAAGTTTCCAGCCGTCGTCGGTATAAGTCTTCAGCGTTTTTAATACTTGTCCTTCATTTGATTTAATGTTTTTAAAATTGATGCCCACCAGGCTAAAAAGGTTTTCCATGTCTGATTCTTTCTGCGAGCCATCCGGGTTGGTAATGATCATCTTTGAACGACCCAATCCGCCATTCACGACAGATTCCACGGTGTTGACCTGCATAAATTTCCTCGTACCTGTAGTTTTGATCTCTTGCGCCAACAGGCTTCCACTAATTGCGACCGCTATAAATAGTATTGTAATTATCTTTTTCATTTGTGCTGTTATTTAGTATTTGTTAGTTCTTTAGTAAGTGTTAGTGCCTAATTTTTAATTGTTAATTTGGTAGCCTATAATTTAATAAACTCCACCCGCCTGTTTTGCGCTTTTCCTTCCTTTGTTTTGTTATCTCCAACCGCGATGGCCGCTCCCTTCCCCGCTGTTTCGATCCTGGCTGCATCAATGTCAAATTCATTCACCAATGCTTCCTTCACAGCCGCGGCTCTTTTTTGTGAGAGGGTCAAATTAGCCGCATCACTGCCATCATTATCAGTATGACCAATGATCTTTACCTTAATGTCCTTATACTGATCCAATACACCCGCGATCTCCTTCAACACACCACCGGATTCGGGCTTTATCGTTGCTGCATTTATATCAAACAAAATAGCAGTAGTACTGAATTTCCCTTCTTCCACTAATTTATGCCGGGTGTCGGGCAGGCCCTGGGCGACTTTTATATTGCTTACATAAACACCATACTGGTCGTCCTTGTAATTGGTTTGGCCAACCTGGAACAAGAGTTGATTCATTTTATAATTGGCTCCTACCCCTTTTGGAACATCAAATGCTTTCGCCGCATTGATCCATATGCGGTATCTTTCTTTTTGTACCAGGATGGCGATATGCACCTGTTTGCCATAATATTTTTCAAGTGCTTCGATTGATTTCGGATCGCTGTTAAAATATGATTTGTTGTCAACGAACGATTCCAGTTTGATGTGGCTGTTCTTAAATTCACCGGGGTTAAGCGTAGCGATTATTGCTGAATATTTTTTATAGTCTTTGAGGAAACTGTTGCCTGCGGCAGGTTCGCCATTGGTGCCCAGGATACCTATTGAAAACGTAGGATACATCCATCCGTTGTTCTTTAATTGCAGTACCAGGTCGAATTCAACAGTATAATTTTCACTGAATTCTTTTTCATTGCTGGTGAGGTAATTAAAGGGCTGGTGCATACGAAACCACTTACCCGGAATGTTATCCAGTATTACCACTTCACCCGTTCCGGTTGTATTCCAGCCTTCCGGTAATTCCGCGATGGGTTGTTGCTCGAAATTATCGTAGTAAACTATTTGTTCTCCGGGGATAAAATCATATTTGGAAAAACCGGAGACCACGGGCTCCTCCCCTTTTTTTCTGTTTTTGTGGTACTCGTACCTGCAGGTTGGGAAGCTGTATTTTCTTTTCCCGCTGCTTTATCTAACGTTTGGTCTATTGCTTTATCGATCTTGTTATCAACCCGTTGGTTTACCTTATTTTTTGCTTTATTGAAAACGCCGCCGATCTGTGCGTTCGTAACAACAGGCATTGCCGCGATCAGTAAAACGACCAAAAATTTATTTTTCATGATTTTAGTTTGTTATTGACACCAAAGCTACTACCATGCAATGCCTGCAAAAAAGAGAAGAAGAATGAATTGAGGGAAAAGATGTACGAGTTGAAAAAAAAACTATTACATTATTAAGTGTACGGTTGCACCATTCAATTTCAATGATGTACCAGTATAAAATAACACGCCGCAGAATTTAGGGCACTAGCCGGTATGAAACTACAGAGGGGCTCCTCTTGCGGGTGCCCATCATGCGGCTACTCATAATTCTGTTACGAAGTGGGTAATGGGCAGAGGCAAGCCCGGCCGCTGCAGCGGGCGCAATGTGACCGGACCGCCATGCAGGCTCAATTATAGATTAAGGAAAAACCTCACCAATTACCTTTCCCACACATCCGCTCGGCATTTGTATTTGCAGCATTGCCGCTACTGTTGCAGCAATATCAGTCATGTAAGTTTCCCGGTTTGTCTTGCCTGGTTTAACATTCCAGCCGAAAAATAATAATGGGATATGTGCATCATAAGGGTTCCACAAGCCATGCGTGGTGCCTTTACTGCCGCCTTCAAAATAGCCCGGCTTAAAAGTGAACATTATATCACCACTGCGTTTGGGATTAAACCCATTGATAAACATCTTTTTTTGAGGTTCGGGTAAAGCAGCAGCCTCGATCGAATTGGTCTCTGCGGCATTCACAATAAACGGTTGCTTTTTCAGGATATCGATCACGATTTTTATTATCTTATCCTTTACATCTTTTTTGCGCTTTTCTATGTCGTCAATATTTAAATATACCTGGTAGTTCATTACGGTCAGTACCGCATTTTTTACACCTAATTTTTCTTCGATGGTATTATTCAGCTGCTTTTCAAGGTCGGCATCATTTACAGATCCCCCGGGTATTTTATGCTCCGCTAAAAAAGCCGGCACGTGGGCCACGCCATGGTCCGCAGTTAAAAAAACCAGGTAATTGTTCTCACCGAGTTGTTTATCGAGGTACTGCAAAAAATCAGCGATGTCTTTGTCCAGCCGCAGGTAGCAGTCTTCCGCTTCTATGGAATTCGGACCAAAGGTGTGCCCGATATAATCTGTGGAAGAAATACTAACGGTGAGAAAATCGGTTACGGTTCCTGTACCCATTTTTTCATTTTCAATTGCCGCTTTCGCAAAATCAAATGTATAAGAAGCAGCACCGGGAGTGGTTTTAAACGACTCGTATTTTTCTGCGGTGATCAGCGATGTTTTGTGAGGAAAAGATACATTTTTTTCACCACGGATAACGCCTTCGTACGGCTCCTCGTCTGAGGTGCTGAGGTCATATTTTTCTATTGGCAGCAGTGTATTCCAATCCTTGCTCATGTACCCGGAAGGCAGGTCCTTTGCATTCACCGTATTTACCCATGCAGGCAATTCCTTCATGTAATAACTACTGGTGATCCATTTTCCATTGTCATACCAGTAAGCTGCATTGGCGCTATGTCCGGCAGGCAGTATGGCGCCCCTGTCTTTTATTGCAACACCGATCACCTTGCTTTTGAAATTATTGCTCAGCCTCAATTCATCCGTGACCGTGGTCGTCCACATATTCTGTGGACTCATTTTGCCGGCATTGGAAGTGCTGCCAACACCGGTCACTGTTGAATCATCGGTACAATACACACTCGCGTTCACGCTCCTGTCAAACCAGTTGTTACCCACAATGCCGTGTATGGCGGGTACACTTCCTGTGTACACGCAGGTGTGACCGGGCGCCGTATAAGTTGGCATGTAAGGGATCAGTGTGTTCTCGCAACTGAACCCTTGGCCGAGCATGCGCTTAAATCCATTGGCGCCATATAGTTCATTAAACCGGTAGAGGTAATCCCAGCGCATCTGGTCAACCACGATCCCTATTACTAACTTTGGTTTTTTACTGGTTGCCGGCTGTGCGGTTTGTGCAGGGGAACAAAATGCAAAAAGCAATAACAAGGAGATGATCGGGATGCACTTTCTAAGCATAGGAATTTTTTGCAAAGATAACCGTATGCATCATTAATTTGATCGTTTTTACCGTGTTACGTTAAGGTTATAAGTTTTAACAGATTAACTAAGCTGCTATATTTCCAACTAAACTTCTATTCCAAACCAGCTCTTTTTATTCGAAGGTTACTGTTATCACAATGTTATGGATTTTGCCTTCAATGCCTTAATTTTGCCAAATTTGAATGGAGAAATGTAATTGTAAATGATGTAAATAATCCCGGCACGGAAACAGCATAGCCGGAATTTTTTACCCAATCAATTAAAACTCAAAGGAAAAATAAACAGCAAACATACTTATGGCAGACGTTTTTGAAAAATTAGTAAAGGATGGCGGACCGATCGGCCAGCACATGGACAGGGCGCATGGCTATTTTGCTTTTCCAAAACTGGAAGGCGAACTGGGGCCGAGAATGCAGTTTCGCGGTAAAGAGATGATCGTTTGGAGCCTGAATAATTACCTGGGCCTGGTGAATCATCCGGAAGTAAGACAAGCCGATACAGAGGCTGCCGCAAAATATGGAATGGGTAACCCGATGGGCGCAAGAATGATGAGTGGAAATACCGCCATGCACGAGTCCCTGGAAAAAGTGATCAGCAGTTTTGTGAGCAGGGAAGATACGATGTTGCTCAACTTTGGTTACCAGGGTATCATGAGTTGTATCGACGCCTTGGTAAACCGCCGGGATGTGATCGTATATGATGCCCAGGCACACGCGTGTATTGTTGATGGCATCCGCTTACACATGGGATACACTTATGCCTTCAAGCACAATAATATAGAAGATTTTGAAAAACAAATGGAGCGTGCCGGTAAAATGGTAGAAAAATCCGGCGGCGGCATTTTAGTGATCACTGAGGGCGTTTTCGGAATGGATGGGGAGCAGGGAATTTTAAAAGAGATCGTGGCAACAAAGAATAAATATCAGTTCCGTTTACTGATCGATGATGCACATGGATTTGGCTATATGGGCGCCACGGGAGCGGGTGCGGATGAGGCACAGGGTTGCCAGGCTGGTGTTGACCTGTACTTCAGCACATTCGTAAAAAGCATGGGAAGCATCGGCGCTTTTATCAGCGGCCCCAAAGCAGTACTAAAATATTTACGCTACAATACCCGCTCACAGATTTTTGCCAAGAGCTTGCCGTTAATGATAGTTGAAGGGATGCTCAAAAGAATGGAAATGGTAACCACGATGCCGGAACTGCGGGAGAAACTATGGCACAATGTAAGTCGCCTCCAGAACGGTTTAAAAGAAAGAGGCTTTGATATAAAAAACACCAACTCGCCCGTTACGCCGATCTACATGAAAGGTGATGTACCTGAGGCCACTCAAATGGTGATGGACCTGCGCGAAAATTATCATATTTTTTGTTCCATCGTGGTGTACCCCGTAATACCAAAGGGAGATATTATTTACCGGATCATCCCCACTGCCGCGCATACCGACGAGGATATCGATATAACCCTGGATGCATTTGAAGCCACCAAAAAGAAGTTGGATGCAGGTGAATATAAATCGGTGGATATACCCGATATGGCCGATGTGGTAGTATAGCAAGACCGCAATATTATTTTATTAAGATCCCATTTTATCAATGGGATTTTTTTATGTGCACTGATTAATAAAATAATACCGCGTTGATTTGATACTAATAAATAAGATATACCCGTATTGATTACAAAGGGCCTAAACACGGTATTTTTATTTTCTTCATTTTGTAATTTTAGAGATGGGATTAAATATTTGAAAAGGAAAAGATGTATCTTTTTAGCGGCTAAGTAGTTACAATTAGCCAAGGCTATAATTTACCTGGTTGAGTTATACTTTGGAAATGGCGCCGGACATATTCCCGGAAGGTTATCAGGCTAGCAGGTTTACCACCGGGTTCCGGGCGAGTCGCTGCCTTTGCAATATTTGAATAGAAAAGTATGTGCGGCAGAACTCGCCGCTACCGGAAGATACACTAACCGAAAGTAAAACATTCCAAACTTTATGGTAAAAAGATACTTGTAACTATTGGAAGTAAATGATTGTTTGTTGGCACGGCAAGGCCTGCCGTCAATAGCCGGATGAATTAATGTGCGAGCCGGCAGGAACTCGCCCGGGACCTGCCAGGAATGTGTTGGAAATTACCTGTTACTTATGACAATTTTACCTGTTACCGCAGGTTAACTTATTACATTTCAACCAACAAAGCCAATAAATATATGCCTAACATTACCTTACAAAATTCTGAAATGGTTTTTTTGAGAGAATCCATTTTACAAAAATATTGCGATGCCATCAATGAAAATGTCGAGTCGTTCCTCAAAAAATTAACCGGCACTTTAAAGCACTATGAAATTTTGAGTGATATCATAATGGATTATGTAGGCAACGGTAAAAATTTATTGAACTACATGAATTTCCTCGATGAAAGCGCCTTTAAAATATACCTGAGAAAAGTGCTGGAAGAACAGGAGAAGAATAACAAGTATAAAAATATGTCGGATGCCCCTACCGTGACCGCTAATATTTTACGCAAACTTATCTTTTACGGCCCTTTGGAAGATGAACTAGTGTTTAAAGATTTTTTTGTACTGGCCTGTTATATTTATATTGGAGCCGACAGAAATCACCAGCTGAAAAAATTGGGATCGAAAAAAATCAATGCGTCCTCCACCCTGAAACCGCAGGACTATATCGTGCAAACAAAAAACAATACAAGCGGCCAAACCGCAGATCCTTACCGCAAGACGATCAAATGTACCCTGGTTCCGATAGAGGAAAAAAATAACGCCAGCAAAAAACTCGATTTCAATTTTAGAGGCGCCTCTATCCCTTTAAACAGGATGAACCTCGACCCTGATAATAAAACGATCACCAGTAAAACCCAGGCCACGCTTTATGTAAAAGATAACGAGTGGTATATTGAAAACAACAGCGAACTTAAAACAACTTTTATCCAGGTGTTAAAACCTGTAAAACTTGAAAAAGGCGACATCATCATTTTCGGGAATAAATATTTTTTATTTGAAGACTAATAATACTTACGACATATTATATTTCGGTTCGTGAAGACAGGAAGCGAAGCAAATACTTGCAACCCAGCTAACCATTCCAACAACTAATCTGTCCATTTGCTTTTAACATGATAATCTGTTAGCGGGTTACTGTCATTGTCGTTTATTTTATACACTCTTAAATATGCTCCATTGTCAACCGGTACTAAAAATTTATACTTGGTTCCATCGCTTGACCTGATCGTGTATTTGAGCCATTTTGTATCGTCGGCATTTTTATCCTGGATGTAATAAACGCTCGAGCTGCCAGATGCTTCTATCCGCTTGATGATCGTTTCTCCTGCATTGATCTCAAACACGCAGGCGTAATCCTGGTTCTCACCCCAATCGCCATACTCTTTTTTACCATTGTCATATTCAGAAACCGCGTAATAATCGATACTATAACTTTTTTTGCCATCAACAACGGTCTTCGTTTTTGCAGTTGTATTTGCACTGGAACCGGATCCCGAACTGGAACCGGATCCCGAACTGGAACTGGCATCTTCTTTTAAAATACATAAACCAAATCGGCCCGTCCTGTTTTGGCTTGATACAGACACCAGTTCGAAAGCATATTCCGCTTTTTCTACAGGCTTTATAATTATCTGTTCAATATCGCCCAGCGTTGATGTTGTTCCGAGTGTTGAAAAGGAACTCGAATTGGATGAATCCACTCTCTCCCAGTCATCGGAACTATTCTTTTTCCAAATTCTCAATTTGAAATTTTTAATGCTGGTTGAGGTAAATAGAACGATCGTATAAATATTTTTAGGAAACAAAACCCTGCTGGTGTACTCATTTTTATTTGATCCGCTAATGGTAAATATCCCGGATTCAGAATGGACGATGGTCCTGCCACTGTCTTCATAATTTTTCACCAGTCTTCCCAGTAAAGAGTTCATGTAGGAGGACCTGTCATAATCCGCCTGTGAAAAAGAATTTAGTACTGCCAGGCAACTTATTACTAATAAAACTATTGTTTTCATTTTCAATAATATTTAATGTTTATACTAAATTTCACGATCAACGATTAGTCCAAAACAACTTTCCGTATAGCCGGATTTATAGGTGCACTCAAGCTGGATCTTGTACCTCTTACTTTCTGTCGGCGTAAACAACAGGGACAGGTCCGTACTACTTGTTACCAGTGTCTTTTTTACCACCTGCCAGCCGTCATCTCCTTTTTTCAGGATCTTTATCGTGACACTCAGAAGTTTACTGTCATCGCCTATGGCGGTTATTGTATAAGAATTGGTTTTGAAAAAATAGTATTCGTAAGAAAAAAGGGAGCCGTTATCTTTTATAATATAATCAAACAAGGTCTTTTCAATCATGTGATCGTTTTTTTCGATCCTTGTGATCTTATCCTGTGCCTGTGTGATCAATGACTCCATTTGACCGAACGACAATTTAATCAAGCAACTCAAAAAAATTGTAACCATTACTGAAATTGTTTTTGCTCTCATATATTTTTTATTTTTTGGTAATTGAAACGCCTTTGAAATTGAAATAAGTGGTGCCGGTATTGTCAAGGGGATTTTGCCCTTCCATGATATCAACGTCTGTAATATTTTCATTTACCCGCTCAAACACCGCTGTAACATATAAGCCGCTGGAAGGCACATTGATACTTTCTCCTGAAGAACTGATACTCCTCAATTTAAAGCGAATACTCTTGTCTCTCGACGACCTTACATAAAATGCGCGATCGTCCCCTGGCGTATAAAGACTTAAATTATTAAGGCAGGTCTTCATATAAAATATTACGCGGAAATCACTTTTGCCTCTAATGATCGTTCTTATTTCAGGAGGGCAATCTCCCAACGGCATCGTGCTCACCTGCGGCGACCTGATAGTAACTTCCTCTTCCTTTATAGGCTTGATGGGTTCATCGGTCGTAATTGGCGTTGGCTTTTTTACGGTAGAATCGATTCTTTCGGTGACTGGCGGAGTCACTACCTTTTGTGTTTCTTTAACTCTAAAGGTAGTATCCTTCGCGAACGTAGATCTTGATGTATCTGCATTGGCTACGCCGACTGAATCCTTGCTGTCGCCGGATGACCCGGTTGTAACAACCGAATCGGCTTTCGTTCTTGTATAATAGAGTCCGCCCGCGATAAGTGAAAAAGCAATGATAGACGCTAAAATTATGAGCAGCCCTTTTTTAGATGTAGGTTTAGGCTCCTCCTGTTGAAAATCGTTTCCGGGGAAAGCGCCTTGTTTTACAGTACTGCCATTTCCATTATTATGTCCCGGGTTTGGCTTATCGATAATATTTGTTTCCCTTTCAATATACCACTTGCCTGTTTCCAGGTAATGCTCTGCCATCTTCGCCAGTTCTGCTGCCTTTGGCCTGTCCCAGGCATTTTTTGACAAACTTTTTTTTATAATAAAATTTAGCTCCTTTGAAAACTTCGAAGGCAGGTCAGGGCACTCAGGGCTATGCAGTTGGGTACATCCGCCAAATTCACCAAAAGGCATTTCACCGGTTGCTAATTCATATAAAGAGGCGCCGAAGGCCCATATATCTGTGGCCTTTATCGGGTCGGCGCCAATACTTGAACGATCGCATAATTCCGGTGCGCGATAACAGGGAGGCGTAGTGCCTGCAATGTAGTCGTTGATATTTTTGGTGGCCTTTGTCCTTGTAAATCTTTGTATCGTGGTGCGCAGTTGTAAACTTAGTCCAAGGTCGGCCAGGTAAAAATTACCATTCCTGTCTATCAGGAAATTGTTGGGTTTTATATCCTGGTGTACCCTGTTATCTGCATGCAGGTATTCGAGGGCCGAGCCGATATTGCATACGCACCGGGCGATCTCCTTTTCATCAGCTTCGCCAAGTCTGGACGATGCGTTGCCTCCCGGATAATACCGCATTTCCAGGAAGGGATATCCTTCATGGTATCCCAGGTATCTCGCGTTTACCAGGTTGCTATGTGACAGCTCTGACTGGTTCGTATATTCCAGTTCGATATTTTTTATTCCGTCAGTATCCAGCTTTGGATAGATCTTTAGTGCCACAGTATTACCGGCGGTCAAAAAAACAGCTTCCCATACATCTGCGAACCCACCGGTATCTACCATGCGTTTTAACCGGTAATTGCTGGCGAAAATGTCGCCTTCATTCAAATGGAGCATTTTACAAAATATTAAATGACTGATAAGAAAAAACAATTAAATGATCGTTCGACCTTTTCAAATCCTTACCCGTTTTTTTAGGATTTATCTTTTATCCAACTTATTTACACTCCAGGTAAAGCTTTAACTTATAAATTGATGCAATTCATTTATAAAGAAAATGGATGAACTTTATCTACATTTCCAGTTTTTACCAGGTTGCATGTCGTCCAATAATCCGGGATGTAAAATAAACAGATCATCAATTCCATAATACAGGGGTTTCCCTAATTTTTTGAAGTGATTTGACTGTTTATTGAGCCGGAAAAACAACGGATACATCCTGTATACCGGCATCGCCTGTTCTTTTTCCCCTTTTTATTTCGTTATAAAATACACCGGTTTTATTAAAAGTCATAAAAAATTTACTCCCCCATAATTCAGCAAAACTTACAATGTTTAAGCGCTGTAAAAACCAGTAGTTATCGCCTGTTAAATTTGCTCTCTTTAGTATTTGGATGGTGTAAAGCAATTACTGATGATTAATTCTGGCTGATGATTATCTATGATAAAAGATAAATAATCCCTATTTTTCATATCTCAGGCCTTTGATTTTGCAGAGTATCCACTTTTTCCTGAGGCTTTTCAACAGGGAGTTTGTTCACCCGCTTCAGCGTATCATTTTCCGGCGGTTTTGGCTTATCTTCCTTGCTCGTTTTTGAGTTACCCTTGTCGTTTTTAGCAGGCTTATTATCTTTGCCGTCAGCAGCCTGGATTTTACTGGCGTCATCTTTTTCCTGTTCCCCGATTGTGCAACCTTTAGCATTGACCTTTACCCCTGCCGGCGTTGCAGCACAATCATCTCTGCTATCGGGCACCCCATCTTTATCCGTGTCCTTGTCTTTTTCTTTTTCTTTTTCTTTTAAGGTAGCTACCTCACTAACATCCTCCCCGGGTATTGTTTTGGCGCCTTTGCCAGTGTCAATATTAACTTCAGCTGCTTTGGCGCGCCCCGAATCTGCAGGCGTGGTTACCGGCCCGTTCACCGGCCCTTCCGGTTTTTTTAAAAATTTACT
>JBDSLD010000303.1:0-17594 GCA_039916545.1 Ferruginibacter sp. | reverse complement strand
AATTTAATACCATCCGCAAAATGGTCCGGACTGATAAATCCGGAACGGAACATCAGCTCTGCCTCTGGTGCAACGTCATGCACGATCTGGAGCATGGCACGGCCTTCATCGGTTGCTTTTCCATAAGGATATTCCGCTGAAACGATCACCGGTTTTTTATGCACCGGATTTGCAGTTCCCGGAAGATCACCTTGCTGAACATCCAGTGCAGCACCGCCGCGGGTATCATAGCTATCTGACATTACGCCTATTTTTACGCCTTTACCGCCAATTTTCCATGCCCGCCTTGCTTTATCGGACGCCATGGATGTATCTCCCTGGGAATTGGTGATACCTGTAATGCCGGAATTAACGGGTGTGTAATAAGGCCGCACGTAAATAATGTATTGCGGCAGCATATTCAGCTTGAGCAAATTGGCAATGGGAAAAAAACCGGTAATGATCAAACTGGAGTCACCGTTGTCGATGATATTGTTCATCCCGTAAGCCGGTGTTTGCAATAGTGTTAGTAAGGTAGCACGCTGGCCCGCCTTAACGATCACCTCTATCAATACCTGGCCAGTCGCATCGTTGATAAGGAAGATATTATTTGAAGCAGTGGTATCTGCCAAAGAGTTGGGGAAATTATATAGCTGTGTCAACTCTGCACCAATTGGCCGGTTGATCGTATCATTAGCCGGGGGCTGATAATAAGGCACAATGCAGTTTGTCAAAATAACCTTGATGGTATCGTAAGCAACACAACCGTTGGCATCCTGTACCTTGTAATGATAGTTGCCGGCTACCAGGTTGGTGCTGTCATCACCGGTGATGATAAATGGCGCCAGGCCATTGGTGATCACCAGGTGCACCGTACCCTTTGTCTGGCCGCTTTCTGTACAAACGATAACGGTATCGCCGATTGCTTCGGCAGTAGTTAATTTGATGGTGCAGTTGCAGACGTGAATGGTATTATTGGCATCGTTACAATCCGTGTTATCGGTTACATAACCGGAGGGAGTGCACAAGTTGGTGGCAATGATTGCTACCGCTGCATTGCCAAATCCGTCTCCATCTGCATCCAGGTAATATGTTGCATCGGCCGGAGGCGTACAGGCCGAACCGGTAATCACGCCACCGGGAGCGATCCAATTGGAGGTATTGCCCGTAAGGGTAAAATTAACCAGTGTGCCATCATAGCCGTGGCCGGAAACATCAGTAAGTGTGGTAAAGGCAGCATTATCTTCCCCACTATTGCCATTATTGAAATTGTAGGCGGCCAACAGACCGGGTCGGGCGGCAGTAATCTCACAATTTGCATATTGTATCACTTCCTGCTGACAAAGGGCACGTTCCCAGATGCGCAATTCGTCAAGGTTGCCGTTGAATGTTGTGAAGGCACCTTTACCGAATTGTAGCTGGTCAACGACCGGGTTCAGGTTTACAGTACCCGAGTTGACAAGGACGCCGTCGATGTACATAGACAGATTGTTGGCAGCGGCATGGGTTCTTACTATTGCGATATGGTGCCAGCTATTATCCGTAATGCTTCCCGGGCTGATCACATCCTGTACGGTGGCGCCGTCATTTTCCTGGTAAAACAGGCGGCCACTTGTTTGCTGGATAAACAGCGAGTTGTATTTATTATTGGGATCGCTTTGGTTGTACCAGTTTACTAAGATGCCTTCGGTTGCCAGGTCTTTTTTCACCCACAATTCAATGGTCATGTCGTTGGGCCGGGCGAAAAAAGGAAGAGAAATATAATTATTGGCCCCCGTAAAATTCAATGCGGCGCCGGCCACCAGTGGGCAGTTCAGGGCATAAGTAGCCGTTGCGTCTTTACCGGTACTCCAGTTGGTATTCATGTAAGCCGGGTTGTCTACCTGGATGCAGGTTAAGAGAGGAGAAGATTTTACATCAAAATATGATATGCTGCTGTTGATGCCATTTTTGATATTCAGGCTGGTCAATGAAGGATTACTAACAAGATTGATATTGGTAAGCGATGTGTTGGCCGACAGGTCAAGACTTGTAAACTGGCCATGGTCCGCGGCTAAAAATGTCAAAGCTGTATTAGCTGTAAGGTTGATGGTTGACATCGGGTTATAGCTGATCAGTAAAGACGTTAAATTTGTATTGGTAGTTAAATTCAGCGCTGACAACTGATTTTGAAAACAACTTAGATAGGTAAGATTAGTGTTGGCCGAAACATTTAAAGTAGTGAGCGAGTTGTCATAGCAGGTTAAGATATTAATCGCGGTAAAGGCTTCGATCCCGGTCAAACTGCTGATGCCCATTGCATGAACATCAATACCACCTGTATACGCCGCAGCTTCCGTGCATTGGATTTCCGTATCTCCGTTGGTATTGATGGAAGCATTGCCCACCAGGTAGGCTTTAAATATGGCGTCCGGTATGTTTACCGTACAGGCAGGTTCGCCAATAGCAAAATCACCGAAATTTGTGATTCCGGTTGCCCGGATGGAAGTGGCGGTTGCATTCGAAGTTGCGGGATATGACCAGTTTGTGCCAACATCGTATTTACCCACTTTAAAAAGTGCAGGTGTCGCGCCCGGGTCCACATCAGCAGCGTTCCAGTTGAAAGTGGCACTAACGCTGGAAAATGTTGCGCCCGCGTTTGTGAAGGTCCAGTAACTGTTAATTGCTTTTGAACCAATAAGACCTGAAGCAGACAACTGCGGATGATGTGCCCCGGTATTGGACATCACGATACCACCGGAACCGGTAGCGCCATTGACGGTGAGATCCACGGGCCGGTAACCGCTGGCATCACCCACGCGGTAAGTTTTGTTGCTGGACCCGGCCGGGAAATTGATCTGCAGGTTACCAACCACGAAACATTGCGTAGCCGAATTGTTTTGAACGGTTGCCGTCGTTGCCAGGATCAATTTGTTGGCGCCGGTAAATACGTTTCCGTTGGCAAAGTTCATCAACCCGGTAATTGTCTGGTTGCCGGCCAGGGTTACGCCTAAAGAATTGGGAGTTGACAATGTTGCGATATTTCCGGTACCGCTGATGGTTTGAGCACCACTACCCCATATTAACAGCTGAAGATTGATGGTCCCGTTATTTGTAATTGATCCGTCTACCTGCATTGAACCCCCGCTTATTATGGCACCGCTTGTGACATCAAGCGTAGCCGAAGCACCCCAGAGAATGGTTCCATTATTTACCAGGTCATCGCCCGCTCCATCATTCAATGTTACCGCAGCATTAAATGCATATAACCTCGCACCTGTTTCAACAGTTACCTGGTCGATGGTCTTGTCAGCTCCGATCGTAATCAGGTTCGGACTTTTAATTGTAACAACTCCATCGGTCGACGACGGCGCAGCAGAAGCCGTAATCCAGCCGCCCGGGGTAAATATTTGCCAGTTAGCAGGATTTTCCCAGTCACCGGTTGCGGCACTTTGATAATCACCGATCGCCTGGGCATTCAACTGCGTAAAACCGGTCATCAAAATACCCGCTAACAGCAGGTAAAGCGGAAGGGTGACCCTTCGCTTTTGGGCAGAAAAATAGTTAGCCAATTTTTTTTTGGCAATCAGGGTAAATGTAAACATTGAATACATGTTTGGACCAGTTTAGTAATGTAACAGTTGTTGTTGTTTTAGCGTTGAAATCTTTGGAAGGGGGGAAATGTGTGTAAGGACTTTTATCACAACGAAAGTTGTGACAGTGGATAAAACATAAAATATTGAGCTTTTAAAAATAGGAAACTTACAGTGGACTATAAAAATTATTATTTGTAGAGACCTGCGTTCCTGTGCTAAAAAGGCAAAGCCGGCCGGCCGCTTAACCGGTTGATTTTTTAAAGTATTATTTGGTAAAAGCTGCCCGGCTGCAGTCATTGGCTCAAACACGTTCGTTAAAAAATCAGCAGTTTGCATTGCATATTTGTTACTTGGTGTAATTATTGGCGACTGATTAAAACCACAAAAACTTATCTTATAAAGTGCTCCGTAAATATACGGTCTGAAAATATCGGATGGAAGCAGGTTAGGACGAAACGACTCCTTTATTGTCCGAAAACAGCAATCTATTTAGCGGGGAATTTTCCCTGGTGCAGACATTGTTATGCGACGTTGTGATTTAGAGTCTTTATAGACTTCAGGATTGTTTCTTTAGTGGACATTTCTTCCTCGATATCAAAATCGTCTTGTAATCCAAGCCAAAATTTAGCTGAATTTCCAAAGTATTTACTTAGTCTTATTGCTGTATCTGCGGTAATTCTACGATTACCTTTTACAATTTCTGAAATTCTAGTCTGTGGGATTTCAATATCCTTTGCCAGTCTGTATGCTGAAATATTGAAAGGGATAAGAAATTCTCCTGATAGGATTTCTCCCGGGTGAATATTTTTTAATTTTGTCATTTCAATTGGTTTAATGATAGTCTATTATTTCCACCTGGGATGCATTTCCAGCATTCCATTTAAACACAATGCGCCATTGGTTATTTATTCGGATGCGATGAAATTCCTTTGACTTTCCTAATAATTTTTCTAATCTATTTGATGGAGGGATTCTTAAATCCACAAGGTCAACCGAGTTGTTTAGCATTCTCAGTTTTCTTCTGCCTATGTTTTGAATTTCTACGGGTAGGCTTTTTACTCTAACACCAGTCCACACCTTTTCTGTGTCTGAATTACCAAAGGAAATAATCATACTCCTGTCTTAAGTTACTAACGTCAAAAGTAACTATTTCGGCTAAGGTTAACAAATTTAAAGTCGAGCGAGAAATGTCGCATAACTGCCGGCTATACGAAATAGCTAAAGTAAATGCAACGCATAAAAATAAAAACTTTAAATTCGTTGCATCGACTTCCTCCCCGGAAAAACAAATGATAGGCTGGCCTTCGGGATCAGCAGGGTGCAAAATTTTATGGTGCTTATTTTAATAAAGATTAATATAGACCACTGATGTTCATTACCGGGGATAATGATTTATTTTTATCCGCACCGCGCTTTACTTTAAATATGTTAACACCACAAAATGGATACGCCAATTAAAATACTGGTGGTAGAGGATGAAATGATCATCGGTGCAAAAATCTCCATGCTGCTTACCCATCTGGGCTATGAGGTAACGGGTATTTTACCCCGCGGGGAAGAAGCCATCCTGCACGTGCAGGAAAGTAAGCCCGATATAATATTACTGGATATTAATCTGAAAGGGCAGTTGGACGGTATCGCGACTGCCGTGCTGCTGCAACGGCAAAATGATATTCCCATTATTTATCTTACTGCCAATTCGGATGAAGCTA
The DNA here is from genome assembly GCA_039916545.1 of Ferruginibacter sp. Taxonomy (GTDB): domain Bacteria; phylum Bacteroidota; class Bacteroidia; order Chitinophagales; family Chitinophagaceae; genus Ferruginibacter. Next base: position 12,328 of record JBDSLD010000303.1, on the reverse strand, counting down.
CTTTTAACAGGGCCAGGCCGACCAAACCTGCCGCGTTTATTTCTAAGCCATTTAAGCAGCTGGACCTGCAGCGCGCCATCGAATTAACTATCAGCCGAATGGCGGAGAAGCAAAATACCGGCAGTACTGACGCAACACGGGTTGACGAGCAACAATATATTCTTAGTGACAGGATCTTCGTGCGCAATAAAGAAAGGCTGGTGAAAATAATGATAACGGATATATTGTACATTGAGGCGGACCGTAATTACAGCCGCATTTTCACGCGGCAAAAGGAATACCTGCTTTCTGTAACACTCAAAACTATTGAAGAGAAATTGTCCATGCAACATTTCCTGCGCATTCACCGCTCCTTCCTGGTCAATATTACGCATGTGGATGAAGTAGCTGAAAGCAACGTGATGATTGCTCAAAAGGCAATACCAATCGGAGCGGGAATGAGGGAACAATTAATGCAGCGTATGAAGACGTTATAATTTTGTTTTTCCTGTCAAAATAAAGACTGAATTTGTTGACAAAACTGTCAATACAATTTGTTGCGAACAGAACTGCCTGTTGCTTCAAATAAAAATCCATTTGGGTAAAAAACGACCTGGTATTATGAAAAAACTCCTTTTCTCCTTCCTTGTTTTATTGCTGCTTCAGCCTTCCGGCTATGCTCAGCAGTTAAGCAAGCGAAATATCGATTCTTTACTGGTGTTGCTGGCAACGGCAAAAGAAGATACGACGAAGTTGAATTTGCTGGCAGAAATTATGGGGGAGCATCTTAGTTACAATCCAAAGGAAGGACTGCGCTACGGGGAAGAAGCGTTGAGCCTGGCGAAAAAAAGTAATTCACAGGGCGCAATTGCAATAATAAAACGACAGACAGGCAGTCTTAATTGGCGCATTGGCAATTTCGATAGAGCGATTCAGGATCATCTTATGTCGCTGGATATATATTCCAGACTGGGTAACAAATATGGCGAGGGCCAGGTTTTAGTGGACATAGCCCAGGATCACCTCGATTCTGGTAGTTACCCTAAAGCCATGACCTATTTGCAAAAAGCATTAAAAGTAAGTAGCGCAGCAGGAGATAAACCGACAATGTCAAATGCCTATGATGTACTGAATTATTTGTATGAGCTGGAAGGCAACATGGAGGAATCAGTGAAAGCAAAATATGCTTATCTTAAAATAAATGAGGAGTTGGACAATAAGATAGGTATCGCCCATGGAGCAGCCGGGTTGGCATTTAATTTCAAAACACTGGGAAACGATGCGGAGGCTTTAAAATATTTTAAGCAGGCATTGCAGGCAGCCAATGATCTGGGCGATAAGATGGAGGAGGCTTACATGTGGGGCAATGTCGGAGATATTTACATTGAGCGGCGCAATTTTGCCGAAGCAACACAGCAATATACAGAAGCGCTCAGGCTCGCGAATGAATTGGAGGATATCCGCCTGCTCGGCGATATACATCGTGGAATGGGAAATCTATACCAGGCACAGGGCCGCTTCAATGAGGCGCTGGATAATTATCTTGTCGCCGAAAAGCAATTCAGGTCCTTTGGAAACAAGCAGGGACTTGCCAGCCTGTACACTGAAATAGGTATTGCATACACCCGTCTCAAAAAATTTGGCCAGGCAAGACAATCCTTTGAAAGTGCGCTGTTACTTTGCGGAGAGTTGAACAGCAAAGTCGAGCTGGCCGGTTATTATAAGGGGATGGCATTGTTCGATAGCGCGACTGGTAACTGGAAAGACGCCTATCTGCATCACATCCGGTATGTTACCCTGCGGGACAGTTCTTTCAATAAAGAAACCCTGAAAAAATTAGTGGCTTCGCAGATGCAATATGAAAATGATAAAAAAGAAGCCGTCATAAAAGCGGCACAGGAAAAAAAAGATGTGATAGCGAGGGAAGAAGTAAAACGCCAGCGTAATATACGGAACTCCACTTTTGCCGTACTGGCTGTTGTACTGTTGTTTTCCATTGTAATTTATCGCCAGCGAAATAAAATTGCCGGGCAGAAAAAGCAAAGCGATCAATTGGTGCGGGATAAGGAAATGCTGATCAGGGAGGTCCATCACCGGGTAAAAAATAACCTGGAAGTAGTAAGCAGTTTACTTGCTTTACAAAGTGACCAGCTGGATGATCCGAACACAAAAGAGGCAATGCAGGAAGGGCAAAACAGGGTGCACTCAATTGGCATTGTACATCAGAAATTATACCAGGGCAATGACCTGGGGGCAATCGAGATGAAGGATTATTTCATCAACCTGAGCGAGAGTATCCTCGATTCTTTTGGCGCTGATCAAAGGGTACAGGTTGAATGTGCCATGGATGCACTGGATATCGATATTGATACCGCAGTGCCATTGGGATTGATCGTAAACGAGCTGCTTACTAATACACTTAAATATGCTTTTCCAAACGGCAGGAACGGGAAGGTGCAGATTAAACTGGAAAGGCGCAAAGACGGCATTTTACGATTGCAGGTATCTGATAACGGCGTAGGCAAAAGCGGCCTCACAAAAGGTACAGGCTTTGGCGGTCAACTTATAGCCCTGCTGACCAGGCAATTAAGCGGAAGCATGCGGGAAGAAAACAACAATGGTACCAGTGTTTTCTTCGAGTTTAAAATCGGGGCCGCGGCTTGATGAATATTGGTTGTAAACCTTCAGGTATTCGTAAGGGCTACCAACCTTTTTATACCTCAATTACTCCTGTAGGGTTGGCAACCCTGGCAAGGTAAGATTGGCGACCTTTCACACAAACTCCCCGGCACATCAGTATCCCGCCTGATAAATATTACTAAGCATTCGGACAGTTTTACCACCTGTCTGTCCCTGGCAAATTACTTTTACAGCATCTGTTGAGTATGTTTATATCCCCTATCATTCTATCGCAATGCATTGTGATAAGAATGAATTGCATAAGCGCATTTTAATGCGAACAAAGATTGACTGCCACACTTTTTCCTATGATATGCCATGTTTAGCAGGTAAAATAATACAATCAATCAACAATCAATCAACAACATTTCATCAAAAAAATCAAACAAAATGAAAAAGACAATTAATAAATATTTGTTGCTGGCGGGGATTTTTATAATGGCGTTGAACAACCAGTTGGGCGCACAAAAACTGGATGCGGACGCGGTTGCCTTTACTAAAACATACCAGGACAGCTACAATAAAGGCGACCTGTCAGCACTCATGACAATGTATGCCGACGAAATTAATGTGGTATACAGCGATGGCAAGGAAGAGAAGGTACCAAAGAGCGAGTACGAAGCTGACTACATTCGTGATTTTGGTGAAGCTGCGGGAACTTACCTGGATTTTAAAGTGACTAAAACAGAAGCCCTTCCTGATGGAAAAGTTAAAATAATGGGTTCATTCGACGGCTACGACTTTGACAGGAAATCAAACACAAAATTAAATCCTGCCAAAGGAACATTTGAAAACATAATCGTAAAAAATGGTGGCGCATGGAAGTACACGCAATTAAAGGTCGTGTACGCCATGACACAGGTTTGGAAGGATGTTCGGGTAATTACACAAAGCTTCCAGGATGCTTATAACAAAGAAGATGCCGCCGCCTTGAAAGCTATGTTTACTGCCGACGCCCAAAACATTTTGCCTGATGGGAAAACGATAAAAGGAGCTGTTAATGTCGCGGCTGACTATGCGGAAGCCTTCAAAAATGCAAATGTTTCAATTACAATAAAGCCTGCTAATGTGCAACCACAATTTGATGGCAGCATGATTGCTACAGGCACCTTCAGTTTGTATGGCACTTCTGTAAAAGGCGACAGGATAGCATTCAGCGGCTCTTTTGCTAATAAACTGGTTAGTCAAAACGGTCAATGGAAATTGGCCGAGATAAAACAAAGCGGACTGGTAAAAACAATAGTTTACCACAAAGTGGCTGATTTTGCGAAATGGAAAACCGGCTTTGACGCTTTCAGGCGCCTTCGTCTTGATTCTGGTGAATTAACCTTCGAAGTAGGAACTTTAGCCGATGATTCAACTACAGTTTATGTAATCAACGAATGGGCGTCTGCTGAAAAAGCCAAAGCATTTTTCGCCTTACCGGAATTGGCTACCGCTATGCAAAAGTTGGGTGTAACAGAAACGCCGCATTTCATGTACCTTAATAAAAAATAAATAAAAAATATTCTCCGCCGTTGGTAAGCAATTGCCAGCGGCGTTTTTTTGAGTGGTTTGTGTTGCCATAAAAGCCGTGGTTCCTGTCTTCACAAAACACTGGTTTCGCGGTTGGGTTTTTATTTATCTTTAAAACATAAATTATAGCAGGAAAATACCACCTTCGGAAATTCGTGACTGGGAAATGGGGTAAGATCTGAATTAACTTTCAACTTAAAAAATATACAATGAAGAGATTTTTTTCCTTTGTGGCAATTCTTTTTGCAGCATTATTTTTCCAAACCGGTTGTAGCGATACCAGCTCAACAAAACCTGTCGCGGAAGCAACCGCAAAAGCTGTTGACACGCCGGTGTTTTTTAGTCTGCGCTCCGACGTAGAAAAAACATACGGCTACACCCATGCGGTAAAAATTGGCAGCGATATCAAAATTTCGGGTGCTGTCAGTATGGATAGTGCAGGCGTGCCCACCGCAAAGGGTGACCTGCAACAGCAGATGAAAAATTGTTATGCCGATCTGGATAAAATATTAAAACACTATGGCTGCACGTTCGACGACGTTGTGGTTGAAAATATCCTGACAACCAATATGCCCGAATTTTTAAAACAATCTGCTTACCGCAATACCATTTATAAAAAGCAATTTCCTACTGGCTCCTGGTTTGGTGTAAAAGAATTGGCGCTGCCAGAGTTTATGATCGAGATAGAATTGGAAGTTTACAAAGCCAATTGATAATAGATCAATTTGTCATTAATTAAATATAAGTAACATGAAATTTCTTGTTGGGATAACCATGATCCTGCTCACTATTTCTGTGCAGGCACAAACTTCAAAAATTGTTTATGGCAGTAATGCGAAAGCGGGTCATTATGCCAGCGTAAATGGTATGAAAATGTATTATGAAATATATGGTGCGGGCAAACCTTTGCTGATCATCCATGGCAATGGCGGCAGCATCAGGGATTTCAGCAAACAGGTACCGTATTTTTCAAAAGAATATAAGGTAATCCTGGCAGATAGCAGGGCGCAGGGCAAATCTGTCGACACCGGCCAGGTGCTGAACTACGAAATGATGGCTGACGATCTTAATGCTTTGCTCGATGTACTTCACCTGGATTCCTGCTATGTAATTGGCTGGAGCGATGGTGGTATCAATGGCTTGCTGCTTGCCATGCGTCATCCTGAAAAGGTAAAAAAACTTGCTGTTACAGGCGCTAATTTGTGGCCGGATTCTACCGCGATTGAACCTGCTCTTTTCCATTGGCTGGCCAGCGCAGTTGATTCTTTGTCAGGGGTAGAAAAGACACCAGATTTGAAGAACCAATATAAATTATTGGCGATGATGACGAAAGAGCCAAACATTACACAGGAGCAACTACACACTATAAAGTGTCCCACACTTGTTATCGGCGGCGACCATGATGTGATTTTGTCAAAACATACGATGGCGATAGCTGAAGCTATTTCAAAGTCTTATCTATGGATAATTCCTAACTCCGGCCACTCGACGCCAATATTTTACAGCAAGCTATTTAATGAAACAATCAACGATTTTTTTAAAAAGCCGTACAGGGTCATTGAAGGTATGGACCGCTTAAATTAATCAATAGTTTGAAGGGCAACGACATCGTGCCAGACCGTAAAATCATGGTAGCTTAATATCTTGTTCAATAGGAAGCTCGTCAATCATTCATCCATTAAGCTAAACGCATAAATAGTTTTACTGCAGAATTGCTCTCCCGCTTTCAGCACCGTGCTTGGGAAGTTTGGCTTATTTGGTGCATCAGGGTAGTGCTGCGTTTCCAGGCAAAAACCACTTCGCTCCTTGTAAATGGCGCCTTGTTTCCCAACGATGGCGTTGTTTAAAAAATTACCGGTGTAAAAATGTACCGCAGGCTCACTCGTGAACACTTCCATTTTCCGGCCACTTACCTGTTCTTCAACTATAACAACTTTATTAAGTATCTCAGAAGCTTCTTTTTTTAATACATAACTGTGGTCATAACCTTTGCTTAAGTTCAACTGTTCATGATCGTCGAAAATATGATCGCCTATTTTTTTTGCATGTAAAAAATCAAACGGCGACGAGCCTACCTTTGCCAACTCCCCGGTCGGCACCTGCAAACTATTTACCGGCAGGTAATTTTCTGCCATTATTAATAGCTCATGATCCAATACAGATCCATTCAAATGGCCCGCCAGGTTGAAATAAGCATGCTGTGTAAGATTGACCAGCGTTGTTTTATTTGTTTGGCAACGGTATTCGATGTGCCAGTTATCCCCGTCATCCAGCGTGTACTTTACCTGCAATTGGAGTTCTCCCGGAAAGCCTTCCTCCATATCAGGACTGGTATAACTAAAGGTTATACTATTTTCGTCATCATTAACAGAATAATTGAAAACTTTTTTGTTAAAGCCATTTTCTCCTCCGTGCTGGTGATAACCACCTTCCCTGGTAGACAGTTTGTATTTTTCCCCATCGATCCACACCTCGCCGCCCGCTATCCTGTTAGCGTACCTGCCCACAACCGTTCCCAGGTACACCTCATCTTTTTGGTAGGCAGATAATGTATCATAGCCCAATAAGATATCATCATAATTACCATTACGGTCCTTGAAAAACAAAGCCTGCGCCGCTGCGCCGAAATTAGATACATAAAGCCTCGTACCAGCTTTATTACCTAAGCAAAACAACCATACGTCTTTCCCGTCAATGCTTCCCCAAAGATCTTTTCGGATCGGAGCTGATATTGAAATGTTATTCATTGTTGCAGCTGTTAGAATCATTAATGTTTAGTAATATTACCCGCATCCTTTAAGATACTTAAAATTATTGAAATTATTTTACCGTGATCGTTGCCTGCAAATTGTTGTAACCTGTTGCAGCGTTCCAAACATTTTTGTTGGCAAGGCGGATAGCATATTCCGGGCGGCCCGCGATGGAAGCGTATTTATCCGGCATGTACAGATACACATCATAGGTGCCCGCCATCAGTGCCACATCAGCAGGAATAATGGTTTCTATTTTAACGGCGCCGGTAAACCATTTACGTATATCGGTATTTAGCTGGTATTGGAATTGCTGCCCGCTTGTTTTATTTTTTAATACAAATTTTACGGGCCTCTCATTAAACGGAGAAGCGTACCCGGCATTATTTACGAATAACGTTATCGCAATTGCACTTCCCTGTTTTATTTCTTTTGGATAAGTAAATTCTTTTAACACAAACCGGTATCCAAGCTTTCTGCGGATATTGAGCATACAGCCATTTGTCTGCCAGTCATCATTAACAGTATTGTTGTAAGCACAGTTCAGATAGCTATAATGAAAGTCTGCCATTTCGGTTTCGGCGATGCCGGCAGGCTCGCAATCATTATCCGGACTATAATGATCATCGCAGGTTTCTCCACCTACCGCAATGTATTTACTATCATTTTTTGCAAATGCCCTTAAAACTGCGTTTGCGCTTTTACGTGAGGTAGATGAATTTCCATAATCCTCATAGGTACCATAATCATCTATCCCAGACAAAAAGCAGTCGTTGTGATAGCCTATCCTCGCTTTGTCAGCAGCAGTAAAGGCTTCGGACTCTATTAATGCGGGCACATTTACAGAAGCGTTAATGCCATACACAAAGCGTTGCTTAATTTGCGGATAACGAACCTGGATCATTCGGCCGGCCGGAACAGCTTCGAGCATAGCTTTAATGACTTCATTCCTGTCCTTCCAATTTGGGTCGAGCAATTTGCCTTGCGCGTTGGAAGATGCATCACCAAAATAATCAGTGTAATAATTTTCGCCCCAGGTGCCGATTAGTCCCAGTTGTACTACTGCAATTACATCGGCAGAGACCGTAAGTACAGGCTTTAGCTGGGCCAGGTGCTGTAACACAATCGCTTTTGGTGCATCTCCATAAGGCGGACAAATAAAAGACTCCGCGCAGTTGCCGGCTGTGACAGTTGTAGTATAAACAAATCTTGGAATTAATTTTACACCCGCTGACCTGGCTATATCAAAATCATTTTTTACGGCCTGCAAAAAAGAAGCTGATAAAACGCCTGATTTAAATATATCCATAACGAAATAACGGAATACCAACGTGCTGTACACCTGGTAATTACCTCTGTCAGCCTGTGTGAGCCCTCTCCATTGCAGTAGCTGAGTTGGTGAAAGCGCCGTGTAACTGCTTGCCTTTGTTTCCGTGTAACGATAGAATCCTCTTTCAGGATTTGCAAAATCCTCCTCACTTTCGGTATAGGTAATAATGCCTTTTTCACCCGGAACCTGTGCAGTTGTATCAGGATTTAAACAGGTGGTGCTTACCAGCGTTATTAAAAAAATATACATCTTATTGGTAAGCGGGCTTCTTTTAATCCGGAGCATATTTAGAAATTTAAATGAGGCGAATTATCTATGATGGAGTTCGATATAGCCTGTCCCAGCCTCCCTTACATTTCATTTGCAATCAAATAGCGTATTCCGTTCGCCTGCTCAGCACCTCCATTACAGCAATGATATCAATGTTTTTTTTGCGGCGAAGATATCCAGTTCGTACCCGCGGTACAACGATGAAACACTGGCCGAATAACTTGCCTTTTCCAGTTGTTGCGGGTATTGCGATAAGCCTTTAACTGATTTGCGCCAGATAGATAAATTGCCTGCCATGGTGAAAATTACCAAAACTTTTATACCGAAACCCACGCAAACGTTTTACTGTTCTTTATGGTTTTTACGAAAAATAATTACTTTAGAGAAATGGAACAAAAGCCAACAACCATAAAAGAAATTGCAAAGCGATTGAATATTTCTTTTTCTACTGTTTCAAGAGCATTGCATGATCATCCCAATATTGGTTTACGCACTAAAATGCGGGTGCAGCAAATGGCCAAGGACCTGAATTACGAGCCAAACCAGACAGCTATTTTTTTTCAGCAACGCAAAACCTATACCATCGGTGTTATTTTGCCCGAATTATCAGAGGCTTTCTTTTCTACTTCTATCAGTGGAATTGAAGACACGGCCGAGAAGAATAAATATACCGTATTGCTCGGCCAGTCGCACGATAGCGAGGAGCGCGAAAAGAAGATACTCGAGACCATGAAGAACCACCGCGTTGATGGAGTGATCATTTCTATATCAAAAAACACGGTGAATTATGACCATTTTGAAAGCCTGAAAAAATATGGCATACCGGTAGTTTTTTTTGACCGGATACCAAAAATGAATGAAATACACTATGTTGCCTGCAACATGATCTCTGGTACGATACAGGCGGTTTTGTTTCTTATTAAAAAGGGACACCGCTCTATCGGTATGATCAACGGCCCGGAAAAATTATTTGCCAGCCAGGAAAGAAAAGAAGGTTACATTCAATCGATGACAAAGAGCAGGCTTAAATTTGATCCGTCACTCGTCGTCAACAGCGACCTCACATTGCAAGGGACACAAATGGCCATGGCTGAATTGTTAAGTTCAAAAAGAAGACCTACCGCCATTGTAACTTTTAATGATTATGTAGCCCTTGATGCCATACGGTACGTTCAGCAAGTTAAGAAGGCGGTTAACAAGGATATTTGTTTTGTAAGTTTTGCCAACCTGCCTATAAGTACTTACAGTGCGCATCCGCCTTTGGCATCTGTAGAACAGTATCCTTATGTACAAGGCCAGAAGGCAACGGAAATATTGATCGAGCTGATGAATAAAAACAAAGATGATTCTCCTAAAAATGATGTGTACTATAAAATAATAGTCGAATCACAATTAGTGTCACATGAGAAAAGTGAACAATACTGATCAACATCAAAAAGGAATAAGAAGTTTACTCGTATTTTTACATTTATATTTTAACTGCACTATATGCTTCAGCGAGTCTTTGACGCTTTTGGCCTGACCGGCGATACAAATACAGCCATTCCTTTCGGATCAGGGTTGATCAACCACACCTGGAAGATCAACGATGCCGGTAAATTTTTTATACTTCAGCGTATCAATCACCAGGTGTTTAAAACACCAGGTGCTATTGCTTACAATATAAACGTGACGGCGAATTATCTCCGCGAACATTTCCCTGGTTATTTATTTGTAATGCCCGTTAAAACCATTTATGGTGACGACATCTTTTTTGATGAAGAAGAAGGCTATTTCCGGCTCAGCCCTTTTGTTGAAAACTCCCACACCATAGACGTGGTACAGGTACCGCAACAAGCTTTTGAAGCGGCTAATCAATTTGGAAAATTCACCAGGTTATTATCCGGCTTTGATGCGGTACAGTTAAAGATAACACTGCCGGACTTTCACAACCTCTCCCTGAGATACCAGCAATTTGAAGAGTCGCTGAAAACCGGCGACCCTGTTCGCATCAGTCAATCGGCACATTTGATAAATGGCATCGAACAAAAAAAAGACATCCTGGAAATATTTGAAAACATAAAAAAAAGTGACCATTTTAAACTGCGTGTAACCCACCACGATACTAAAATAAGCAATGTGCTATTTGATGAGGACAACAAGGGCCTGTGTGTAATTGATCTCGACACATTAATGCCGGGTTATTTAATCAGCGACCTTGGCGATATGATGCGAACTTATTTAAGTCCCGTGAGTGAGGAAGAACACGACTTTTCAAAGATCCTGATCAGGGATGAATATTTCCTTGCGATTGTAGATGGTTACCTCGGTCAATTAAAAGATGAGTTAAGTGACGAAGAAAAAGCCCATGTTGTTTATGCCGGAAAATTCATGATCTATATGCAGGCATTGCGTTTTTTAACGGATTATCTTAACAATGATATTTACTACGGCTCAAGGTACGAAGGGCAAAACTTCGTGCGAACAGGTAACCAGCTTTCGCTTTTACAAAAACTGACAGACAAAGAAGATAGCCTGCAGCAGCTCGTTTATTCCTTTACTGCTAAACCATCAACTGCATAGTTTTTAGTAAAGCCTGCGCCTGGCTAAATATCTCAACTAAATAACAACAACTGTTTAGCGGCGTGCCAATGATCGTTTGATCCTTAAAAAGTCAACAAACAATATTTCCAACAAAATACCCTTACCTGCTCAACCCGACGTTGTTGTGTCTCTGACCGGCAACCGACGCTTTCATTTCAAAGCATGTAACCTAAGCCAAGGGTTACCTCCCTTTACCGCACCGAATTTTCAATTGGAATTACAATTTTTAAATATTAGATTTACTGGTAACTTTTTATTCCGGGCTCTGGAAATAATTTTCATCACTTCGTATTACAAACAGGCACCAGGTTTCCAAACCCAATTAACCAAATTATGGAATCCAATGACATACTTTTAACGATAGATCCGAAATCAACGGAAAAAGGTATTTATTCATTGTCAATAGAAACCCTGAACGGTAAACTGGAAGATTTAGAGCTTATCATACATGGCTTTGATATGGAGCCTAATGTACTGCCGACTGGTCCTGAATTGGGTTTTGCCTTGTATGAAGTATTTGTTGCGCACCGGTTTTTAGACCAGCTTGGTGATATTACGCGATCAAATATATATTATCAGCGGGGATCATTTTTACTGGTAATTAACCCGCAGGAACTGTTCCAGCTTCCCTGGGAGGAAATACTTACGGCATCACCTTTTTTGCACCTGCAAACGTCCTTCAAGGTGATCCGGTTTTTGACTGCGCCTTCGCTACTTGCGCTTAAGCGGCTAAAATTGCCCATTGATGTGCTGGTAGTTTCACCTGCAGATCCAGACACCCAGAGACTACTTCCGACAGAAAATACGCTTCGCTATTTTAGCGCTACGAAGACAAGCGGGATATCGGGTCATCGTTTTAATAAATTAATGAATCAACTGGAATTTGATATTGTACATATCACTGGCCGGGCGAAGTTCGACAAAAAACACGGAAGCATTATTCTGTCGGGCGACGAGGATTCACCTGTTCGGCCAGGCGTGTTGTTATCACTTCTTGAAAAATGCGGCGCCCGTTTGCTCATTCTGCATTGTTTGGATGACAGCATAGCCGCATTCCGTCATTTTGCTCATTTGGTCTTCAATCAAAATGGTCCGGTTATCCTCATGGTAAGTCAGTCTGCGGTATATCCTGGCTGGCCGGTGGACCAACTATATTTTGATATTGTTCATGACATCCCCCTGGATCAGTTGTTCAATAATTTACCTGAGTACCTACGGCCTT
>JBDSLD010000302.1:0-46643 GCA_039916545.1 Ferruginibacter sp. | reverse complement strand
TTTCTCTTAAAAAGTATAACACGTTTGGCATTGATGCTACTGCAAAGTACTTCTCAACTTTTGCAAATGTGACCGGGCTAAATGAGTTGCTTGAATTTAACCGGCCCTCAACCCTCAACCCTCAACCCACCCTGATTCTCGGTGGCGGCAGTAATATTTTATTTACCAAAGATTTTGATGGACTTGTTTTAAAAAACGAGATCATTGGAATAGAAAAAATAAAGGAGGATGATGCGTATGTATATGTGAGAGCCGGCGCAGGTGTTAACTGGCATAGCCTGGTTATTCATTGCATCAATAATAATTGGGCCGGGGTAGAGAACCTTTCGCTGATACCGGGCAATACGGGTGCCTCACCCATGCAAAATATTGGTGCTTATGGGGTGGAGATTAAAGATGTATTTTACGAACTGGAGGCTTTTCATTTGAAGGAAAAAAAGAGCGTTGTTTTTAATTTAAGCGATTGCGAATTCGGTTACAGGGAGAGTGTTTTTAAGCGGAGATTTAAAAATGAGTTTGTTATTATTAATGTTACTTTCCGGCTTGTCAAAAAGCCTGTATTTAATACTTCCTATGGTGCGATCGAACAGGAACTACAGGCCATGAACGTAAAGAAATTGAGCATACAGGCGATCTCACAGGCAGTGATCAATATCAGGCGCAGCAAGCTTCCCGATCCTGCTCAAATTGGAAATGCAGGTAGCTTTTTTAAAAATCCTGAAATTGAAAAAGAAAGATTCGACTTGTTACAAAATACCTTCCCAACAATCGTAGGTTATAGCCTGCCCAATGGAAATATTAAATTAGCTGCCGGTTGGCTGATAGAGCAATGTGGTTGGAAAGGATATAGAAAAGGCGATGCCGGTTGCCACGCAAAGCAGGCTTTGGTATTGGTAAATTATGGCCTTGCAAAGGGTGATGAGATTTATTCTTTAAGCGAAGAAATTATAGTAAGTGTGCAGGAAAAGTTTGGTGTTAAGCTTGAACGCGAGGTTAACATAATTTAAAAAGTAGCTCTGCGAATCGTATAAAAAGTGCTGAGCCCTGCGACTGGGGAAGTTACAAAAAGGCGCAGAGCTCTGCGCCTTGACAATATTTCTAAAACTTATTTGCCCCTCTCTTCCTAACGCAGGCAACGTCGCTGGATACTTATTACTTTTAAGAAAGAAAGTAAGCCGTGGTTAATCAATATAGTCTTCTGAGTTAACAAACGACTAATTAAAATCACTATCATTAAAATCCTCTTCCGTAAAAGACTGTGCACCCATATTGAGCATACTGCCCATCAGGTCTTTAAATTCAATCCTTCCATCCAATACTTTTTTGCTGATGAGTGAATAAGCGGCCAGGCCATGTAATACAAATTCCATCAACAAAGCATTCTCTTTATCACTGGCAGTCTTGAAGTATTTTTTTACCAAAGCGTGCAGGCCATCTACTTTGTACAACAACTGTATCTTATCCGCGTCCTTCGTTTCAAAAAATATATCTACGTGTTTGCCACTATCAAACCAGCGGGTAATTGACTTGTAAGGATTATCATCGGGCGACGCTTCTTTTGTCTTTTTCTTTTTTAGTGTATCAGGGTTAGGAAAATACTGGCTGAATATCGTGCGGGTGGCTTTATCGAGTAAGTTAAAAGCCACCTGGTAAGGGCCTTCCTGCTCACCTTCGTATACCAATTCTATTTTACCTGTAATGGACGGAATTATACCGATCAGATCACTGATCCAAACCTGGGTCTGTTGCTGCTCGTTATTAATAATGGCTCTGCGCTCAGCCGCGCTTACCGCATTTTCATAAGCTGCAATGGTGAGCCTTGCACTTACCCCGCTCTTTTTGTCCACAAACTCGCTGCTCCTTGCTTCAAATGATACCTGTTCGATCAGGCGTTTTACGAGGTCACTTACGTTTACAAGTTTTAGCTGTTCTTCATAAATGTGAGCTTCCTGTTCAGTAATAGCAAGTGATGTCTCGATCGATTTAGGATAATGCGTCAATATCTGGCTTTCGATACGGTCCTTTAACGGCGTTACGATACTGCCCCTGTTAGTATAGTCTTCAGGATTTGCGGTGAACACAAACATAACATCCAGCGGTAAACGCAATTTGAAGCCGCGTATCTGCAGATCTCCTTCCTCTAAAATATTAAACAGTGATACCTGGATCCTTGCCTGCAGATCGGGCAGCTCATTGATGACAAAAATACTACGGTTACTGCGTGGGATAATTCCGTAATGTAAAACCCGCTCATCTGCAAAACTTAATTTTAGATTGGCAGCTTTAATAGGATCGATGTCACCGATCAGGTCGGCTACGCTTACATCAGGCGTTGCCAGTTTTTCACCATAACGCTGGCTGCGGTGCAACCAGCTGATCGGTGTTTCATCACCATGCGCTTCGATCAGGTCGACCGCGTACCTGGAAATAGGTTGCAATGGATCGTCATTGATCTCGCTACCTGCAACTACCGGAATATATTCGTCGAGTAACTGGGTCATCTGCCTTGCCATCCTTGTTTTGGCCTGGCCACGCAAGCCCAGGAACAAAATATTATGTCGCGATAGCAATGCCCTTTCCGTATCGGGAATTACAGAATCTTCGTAACCCAATATGCCGGGAAAGGCATTTTCTTTTGCTTTTATTTTTTTGATAAGGTTTTCACGGATCTCATCTTTTATGCTTTTTGAAACATAGCCGCTCTTTTTTAATTGCCCAAGTGTGGTGATCGTATTTGTCGTCATAATTATATTGTAAAATGAATATCTGTTTGTTTTGTTCGAACAATTGCAATTCTTTGATAAATTGAAAGTCTTCTGAATTATTTGCTACCAGGTGAAATTTTCTTCGCAATTTATTTGCTACCTGATCAAGGTTTTATAATCTTTTAATATATTCTTTAGGGTTATGTCTTCCATCAAAAATGGCAAGTAGGTGGATACTGTCTGTGGTAATTTTGTAAATAATTAAGGTTATCCATTGCAATTTTTACTTCCACATTTTCTTTTACAGTCAAATGTAAAATACCGGGATTTTTTGAAATTAAATTAACCGCTTCTTTAAGTAGAAGGCTAAGTTTTCTACTATGTGTAGTTGGCTTATTTGTATCAATCCAATATTTTAATATTGCTATTTTATCAGTTTTAGCGTTGGCTGACCAATTATTTTCCCACCATCCGTCTGGTTTTTTATTTACTTCATCATCCGTAAAATATTGCCCCCCTTTTATTTGCCGTTGTGATTCCTCAACTATCGCCAATTGACCATCGGATAACTGGTAAAAATTACCTGTTGTTTCATCTAACAGGATGAAATTCTACATATTCTAATAACGCAACATCTTTGGAGCTATTAATTTTACCAATCAATTTTTTTGCAATCCGGAAATCGACATAGGCAAAATTTCAGCAAAATTAAGAATCATTCTTTATGCCGCCCGTGAATATTAGTAAACCGTCTTTCTTTTCCCGCTTTCAAAATCTTTAAAAATAAACGCGCCCAACTTGTCGAGCGACGCAAAGAAAGCCTTTCCATTATTGGTTTCTGTAAATTCAGTCACAAATTTTTGTAAATAAGGATCACTTGCAATCATAAATGTCGTAATCGGTATTTTCAGTTTTTTACATTGAGTCGCCAGGCTCATGCAACGGTTCAGGATTTTTCTATCTACTCCAAAACTATTTTTATAATAGCGCTTGCCGACTTTCAGACAGGTTGGCTTACCATCCGTTATCATAAAGATTTGCTTATTCGGATTTCTTCTTTTGCGTAGCAGGTCCATGGCGAGCTCCAGCCCGGCAACGGTATTGGTATGATAGGGCCCAACCTGCAGATAGGGGAGGTCCTTTATTTCAATCGTCCAGGCGTCGTTGCCGAATACAACGATGTCCAGCGTATCTTTTGGATACCTTGTTTGTATCAGCTCGCTCAATGCCATGGCCACTTTTTTAGCCGGTGTGATCCTGTCTTCACCGTACAATATCATCGAGTGGCTGATATCGATCATCAACACGGTAGAGGTTTGCGATTTAAAATCTGTTTCTCTTATTTCCAGGTCATCCTCATGCAGGCGGAAACTTTCCACACCGTGGTTGATCTGCGCGTTGCGGATAGAAGAAGTAAAATCAATCTGCTCCAGGGTATCGCCAAATTGAAATGGCCTTGTTTCGGGATTGATCTCGTCTCCGCCGCCTGGTTTAAAAGTATTGTGGTTGCCCTGTTTTGTCTTCTTCAGTTTACCAAATATCTCTTCCAGGCTTTTTTTGCGGATGCCCTGTTCAGTTTTTGGAGTAATTTTTATTTCGCCATTCTCTTTTTTCTCGTCAATGTATCCCTTGTCTTTCAGGTCCTCATAAAAATCACCCATGCCATATTCATTTTGGGTAAGGTTGTATTCCTTATCCAGTTCGTTCATCCACTGCATTGCTTCGCCCACATCGCCGTTGGTATAAGTGAGCAGTTGCATGAAGATATCGAGTAATTGTTCAAACCTGGTTTTGGCATCCTGGCTGGGATCGTATTTGGAGAAGTTGTATCCTTTCATAAAAATGCGGACCTTTCCCAGGCAACCGGCAACCTGAGCGCATCAATATCGGTGGTCTTTGTCCGGAAGCCTGTCGGCTTATTGCAATTTAATAAACATTTTAGTGTAAATATTAGTTCGGTTGTTAAATAAAAAATCCTCCCGGTATCAGCGGAAGGACTTTCATTTTTAAAAGACATTTTTATTTTGTTAACTATCTTTCTTTTTTCCAACCGGAGGCGCGGCTGGTATATTGTTGATAGCGCCGGGCATTTCCGTAACTTTTGGCAAAGGATTTTTATACATCCTTTCCATTTGTTCGATACCCCGCAGGAAATTAGACGCCTGCTCACTGTCATTCCGGAATTGTTCCTGCTTATTTTCATCCAGGTGGCTGTAATAATTCACCTGTTGTTCCAGGTCCTTCTTTACACTCCTGTTTACTTTCTCCGCCAAAGCGGTATCGCCGGCCTTGTAACAAGCTTCCAGGAACTGTATGGAAATATAGTTGTGCTGCTGAAACCGGGAAACCATTCCGTAAGCAAAATTTTCATCCAGCATGCCTTTGTCAACTTTCTCCAACATTTTTTTCGCTTCCTCTTTCTTACCGTTTTCAGCAAGGTTACCCGCTGCCTGCGCATAGGCTAAACGAATACTATTCAGGTGCCTGCGGTTTTCCTCATCAAAATAAACACCCGGTACATTGGCGTTGCCAAATACAAATTTGTTCATCATCTTATCATACACCCAGGATTTATTGACCGGGCTATTGGCCACCGGTACCAGCCTGTTGGTAAGTCCATCCTGGCGCAGGTAAGGGCCAAAACCAAGTTCGCGGTATTCAGACGTGAAATAAATCGGTCGTTTCCATTGGTTTGCAGCGATCAGGTTCAGAATGGCTGCATCATTTTTAAATAAGGCGTTCTTCGGAATGTCAAACCTCATTTCCGTTAGCACGCTGTCATCCGCGTTTACTGTACCATTGCTGCGTACAAGTGCCGTATCTACAGGAATAAATACTTTTTTTGATGGGTAGATATTCAATGTATCTCCGTTGCGAAGTTCAATTTTACCCGGTTCATCACTACCTGCATAATCCTTCATCATGGTGTACAGGTTCATGTATTGATTGGGATCTACCCCTGGTCGCGGTGCATAATATACTACATCTCTTTTAGCGCCTTCTATCTGGGCAGCGGTCCAGATAGGATCCATCGGATCACTTTTATTTAATTTGTAGCGAAGCTGGTTAATATACCAATCGGTACCTAACAGACTGGAATTTATCACCCGTATATCGCGGCGTACTCCTTCTACTTCCTGCGCATACCACAATGGATAAGTATCATTGTCACCAAAGGAAATAACAAGCGCATTTGGGGCGCAACTTTCCAGGTAATCAATGGCCAGATCCCTGGCCAGTACCTTTTTACCGCGGTCGTGGTCATCCCATTCCTGGCTGGCCATTAGTACGGGTACAGCCAATGCACATAATCCTGCCGCAGCATAATTTGCAAGATTGCCCTTCATAAATGATCCCAATAATTCTTTTACGTATAAAACGCCCAACCCGATCCACACAGCAAAAGCATAGAAGGAACCCACGAAAGCATAATCCCGCTCACGTGGCTGGCTACCCGCCATATTCAAATAAACAACAATGGCAATGCCGGTAAAAAAGAACAACAGGCCTACCACAGACGCATCCCTGGTATTCTTTTTAAAATGAAAAACAATGCCGAGGATACCCAATATCAACGGCAACGCGAATAACTTATTATTGGCTTTATTGTGTTTCATGCTGTCAGGCATATATTGCTGATCACCCAAACGCAGGTTATCATAAAATGAAATACCGGTTTTCCAGTTGCCATCTCTTACATTGCTCATGTCCACTCCCTGGATATCGTCCTGCTTACCTGCAAAGTTCCACATGAAGTACCGGAGATACATCCAGCCAAGCTGGTATTGAAAAAAGAAACTGATATTATCACCCATGGTCGGCGTGCCCTGCCACTCACCGGTTTTCGGGTCCTTGCCGATGCCTGCGAACCTTGCATAATAATCAGCATGTCCCTGGTCATTGCTTTGGTCCCACATACGGGGGAAAATGTGTTGATCTTCATCCGCGTAAGTAGTTTCCATCTTGCGGCCATTCTTCACATATTTTCCTTTTCCTTTAATATAAGTTTCAACAATGTTTTGTTCAGAAGGAGAGGCGGTAAAGTCTTGCCCCTTTAAAATAGGCCAGTCGCCATACTGCTCACGTCCGAGATAGCCTACCAGGTTTACCGGGTTATCAACATTGAACATATCCACTGACGGGTCAGCATTGGAGCGGATCATTGTAGTGAAATAAGTAGAGTAACCAAGCAGCATAAAGGCGAAGCTCCAAATAAATAATTTGAGACTTGGCAACCACTCAGCTTTAAAAAAATAACCTAATAATAAACCGATTAAGCCAGCAACCAGTGATAAAGCGATCTTCAAACCTGCAGATTCAGTAGCTACAGGGCTTGCCAAAAACAGGATCATAAAAACAAACCAGCACATCAGCAGGCCTCTTTTAAATCTCTCAGGTTTGTCTTTGGTTGAATAATAAGCTATCAAAGAAGTGACCGGGTTTAAGATAAAACCGAGTAAAACATACCACCAGCCATTTACCGGTTTGATGTTTTTGTCTGATACCTTAAAAGTTAAACCAGTCCAGAGAAGCAGGCCGGTTACTATAAAAAAGAAGGCGAACCCGCTAAAAAAGGGTAGTCCGAAATCATTTACAAACATGATATCAAAATTACCCGCGCCCTTGATGGTCCACTGGATAACGGCTTTCTGTATAAAACCTGTGAGTATGCACCCAATTAAAAAAGCGAATACGATGCCCCAGTTGGTTACTTTATAACGTTTAAAATAGTAGATCATCACCATTGCCGGAATGGTAAGCAGGTTTAATAAATGCACGCCGATTGACAATCCCATCAGGTAAAATATAAGGATCAGCCACCTGTCTGCACTGGTAAAATGACCGGTGATCCCTTTTTTGTGTTCTTCTGTAACGGCATCTTCCCATTTGAGCATGGCCCAAAATACGATGGCGGTGAAGAAGGAAGACAAGGCGTACACTTCACCTTCTACGGCGCTGTACCAGAATGAATCGGAAAAAGTATAGGCCAGCGCCCCGATAGCACCGGCGGCCATAACGGTGAACATTTGCTGGCCGGATAATTCTTCGTTGCCACTTCTGACGAGCTTTTTAGCAAAATGCGTAATACTCCAAAACAGGAATAAAATAGTAAAACCACTAGACAACGCACTCATCAGGTTAACGCCGGTAGCTGCATGCTGGGGATCGAAAGGCGCCATGAAGATGCGGCCGATCAATACAAACAGCGGCGCTCCTGGCGGATGCGGAATTTGCAATTTATAAGCACTGGAAGCAAATTCTCCACAATCCCAGAAACTGCCGGTGGCCTCCATTGTCATGATATAAACAGCGCAGGCAATAAAGCACACCACCCATCCGGTAATGTTGTTAATACGTTTAAAAGTCATATAGTAGTTTGTTATAAGTCGGCAAATATAATTAGTTTGTTGTTTGTTGTAGTTAGTTTGTGGTTATTTATCATTTTTTTGTTGGGCCGGATGATGCCCTGCCCGGTTGCATTTCAGCAACCTTCAAAGGCGCTGATACCTGTAAGCGCATGGATGGTGCTACCGTATAATAAAGCATACATTATCTTTGTCGCTCATGCGAAAAGCTTTTCTCCAGTTACATATTGCTGTTTTTTTAGCCGGCTTCACGGCCGTACTTGGAAAGCTGATCGGGCTCAATGAAGGGTTGCTGGTTTGGTACAGGTTACTGATCACCGTTGTTGTATTGTGGCTGCTATTGTATTTTAAAAAGCAGTTGCAGCGGATACCAGTTAAAGACGCATTAAAAATTTTTGCTGTAGGATTGATCGTGGCGATCCATTGGGTAACTTTTTATGGCAGTGTAAAATATGGGAACATATCAATTGCGGTAGTGTGCTTTTCCGCGACAGGTTTTTTCACTGCTTTTTTTGAACCGCTGATATTTAAAAGGCGGATCGTATTATCAGAAATCCTGCTGGGTGTGCTGGCGATCGCAGGTATCTATATTATATTTGATTTTCATCCCCAATATAAAACAGGCATTATTTTCGGGGTTATTTCCGCCATCGGCAGTTCGCTTTTTCCAATTTTTAATAAAAAATTATTGGTGCGGTTTAGTCCGCGCACGCTCACCTTGTACGAGTTGAGCGGCGGGTTGATGGCACTCAGCCTGTTAATTCCTTTCTACCTGGCACAATTCCCGGCTGATTATTATATGCCAACTACATCAGACTGGGCATGGCTGATAATATTAGCCTGCTTTTGTACGGTGTTGAGTTTTGATCTTCAATTGAATGCTTTAAAAAAAATATCCCCGTTTACTGCCAATATTGCTTACAATATGGAGCCGGTCTATGGGATCATCCTTGCTTTCCTTTTTTTCCAGGAAAATAAATTGTTAGACGGTTATTTTTACCTTGGCGTGGCGCTGATCGTATTGTCCGTGGTGTTGCAAACCGGCAAGGTATGGTATGGAAAAAAGAAGGAAGAAAAGGTATAGGCTTGCGGTTAAAGGGTGACGGCCGAGGATTAAAATGTAAAAAAACTATATCATTCTTCAATGAGGCGCATTAAAAAGCTGGCTGTTTGAAAGAGAATTGAAAAAAAAAGTAAAACCGCGGCTCAAATCCAAATTCTTTTCTTACCTTCGCCGTCCAAAAAATTAGTATATGGCTAGAGTATGTCAAGTTACAGGTAAGAGGCCAATTACGGGTAACAAAGTATCGCATTCAAACATTAAAACAAAACGTAGGTTTTTGCCGAATTTGCAAACCAAGCGTTACTTCCTGGCAGAAGAAGACAAATGGGTAACGTTAAAAGTTTCTTCCGAAGCGATACGTACTATTAATAAGAACGGCTTGTTTTCAGTTGTAAAACAGTTAAGAGCAGCCGGAGAAAAAATTTAAACCTCCTACTTCCGCAGGTGGAAGTAAATAAAATAAAAGACAATGGCAAAGAAAGGTAACAGGGTTCAGGTGATTTTGGAGTGTACAGAACACAAAGCCAGCGGCAAGCCGGGCACGAGCAGGTACATCACCAAAAAGAACAAAAAAAACACCCCTGAAAGACTGGAGTTGAAAAAATTCAACCCGATTTTGAAGAAAGTAACAGTTCATAAGGAAATCAAGTAATTAGCAAATTAGCAAATTCGAAAATGTGAAAATTAGCCAGCCTGGTATAGTTTCATTTATTTTCAAATTTTCAAATTTTTAAATTTTCAAATTAAATAGTCATGGCAAAAGCAGCTAAAACAGCGATCAAAACCAAGGACCAGAAAGCAGCAGCAGATGCAAAAAACTGGACAAAAGTGATCCGCGCCTTCCGTAGCCCTAAAACTGGGGCGTATACTTTTAAAGAATCTATTGTTCATAAGGACAAGATCAAAGAACATTTGGCTCAGTAATAATTTTCTAAGCATGAGAATTAATATATAAAGCTGTCCTGATTTATCGGGACAGCTTTCTTAATTTTATCCCCCAAGCCCTGGTAGCTGCGGGCGGCCTGATTTACAATAACCAATAATTAAAATCCTCCTGGTATGGGACTTTTCGATAAACTCTTTGGTAAAAAACAGCAACAGGAAACCCTTGACCAGGGATTACAAAAGACCCGCGAAGGATTTTTCAGCAAAATAACCAAGGCCATCGCCGGAAAAAGTACGGTGGATGAGGAAGTATTGGATAATGTGGAAGACGCCCTGGTAAGTGCCGATGTGGGCATTGAAACTACCGTTGAGATCATCAACCGCATCGAACAAAGAGTTGCCCGGGATAAATATGTTGGCACCGGGGAGTTAAATGCTATCCTGAAAAGTGAAATTGAAAATTTATTGGTTGCTGCTCCGCAGGATACCAGCTATGTAAATTATGAGCTGCCTGCCGGTCATAAACCACATGTGATTTTGGTGGTTGGTGTAAATGGCGTTGGTAAAACCACGACCATCGGAAAGTTGGCGCATAATTTTTCCAGCGCGGGTAAATCGGTATTATTGGGTGCAGCAGATACCTTTCGCGCGGCAGCGGTAGACCAGCTGACCATCTGGAGCGAACGGACGAATGTGCCGATTGTAAAAAAAGAAATGGGTAGCGATCCGGCCTCTGTCGCATATGACACGATTATCAGCGGCGTAGCCAGGAACGTAGATGTCATTATTATAGATACGGCAGGCAGGTTGCATAATAAGGCTTATCTGATGGATGAGCTTACCAAGATAAAAAGGGTGATTCAAAAAGTAATACCAGCAGCGCCACACGAAGTAATGTTGGTTTTAGATGGAAGTACCGGGCAGAATGCATTGGAGCAGGCCAAACATTTTACAGCAGCCACCGACGTAACCGGGATAACTATTACCAAACTGGATGGCACAGCAAAAGGAGGCGTAGTGTTGGCAATTGCCCATCAGTTTAAAATACCTGTAAAATTTATAGGAGTAGGGGAAAAGGCGCAGGACCTGCTTGTATTCGACAAGCAGCAGTTTGTGCAGGGACTATTTAATTTAGGAGAATGAGTAATTAGCAACCCTCCATTCTTAATAATATAACAAACTCTCATGGTCAAAGTCGGCGAATTCAATTTATTGAAAGTAATACGAGCGGTGGATTTTGGTGTCTATTTGGATGATGGGGCTGAAGGAATTTTATTGCCTAAGCGTTTTGTTCCGACAGCTACTTCGATAGGGGATGAATTAAAAGTTTTCTTATATCATGATGGCGAAGACAGGATCATTGCGACCACGCAGGAACCAAAAGGCGTAATGGGAGATATTGTAAAGATGCGGGCCGTAACAGTTACCCCGCAAGGCGCTTTTTTAGATATGGGCTTGATGAAAGATATTTTTGTTCCTAAATCTAAACAGGTGATGGGCATGCGGCCCAATGGCGATTACCTGGTGAAAATTTATCTCGATGAGCAAACCGGGCGCATAGCCGCAACAGAAAAGCTGGAGCCTTATTTGAGTAATGAAGCGCTTACGGTAAAGGAACTCGAAGTAGTGGACCTGATTGTTTATCGCCGCACCGATATCGGTTATGTTTGTATCATCAATAACCAGCATACCGGCGTATTGCATTTTAATGAAATTTACCGCAACATACAGGTGGGTGACAAGTTCCAGGGGTTTATAAAAAAGATATATCCTGAGAGCGCCGACAAGGATGACCGTTTCAGGATAGATGTGGCAGCAGGAAAACCAGGCTACACCAGGGTAGAAGATGAGGCTACAAAAATACTGCGGTTACTGCAGGAAAACAATGGCTACCTGCCATACAATGATAAAAGTAAACCGGAAGATATTTATGATTTTTTCGGTATGAGCAAAAAAACATTTAAGATGACCACCGGTAACCTTTACAGGCAGCGGAAAATTTCTTTTGAGCAGACAGGTATAAAACTGACCGGCGAATAAATAACACCTGGTTTGCGGTTCATTTAATCTTCACTAAATGCTATAATAATCGATGAATATCGACAATCAAAAGGATTATTGGGATAGCGTGGCACAGAAAAAAACATTTTCGCATCCCATCGATGTTAACCTGCTTTCAGAATATGTTAACAAGGACGCGGTAATAATTGATTATGGTTGTGGATATGGAAGAGTCGTGAAGGAATTACAGGAAGCCGGTTTTTCAAATACAACAGGATATGATACTTCTCTTGAATTAATCAACAGGGGCAAGACTGTAACGTTGCCCATCCACCATATTGATGATCCTTCCAACTTACCCCTGGATGAAAGCAGTGTAGATTGTTTTCTGTTATTCGCAGTGCTTACCTGTATTCCATCTAATAAAGGGCAGTCGGACCTGGTAGAATTATTGCATTCAAAACTGAAGCCCGGCGGTATCATTTATATCAGTGACTATTATCTCCAAAATAACGACGTGTCAAAAAGCAGGTACACTTACCTGGATAACGATATGGACAACTTCGGCGTATTTACTTTGCCCGAAGGGGCCACCTTACGCCATCATACAAAAGAGTGGATCGCAAAGCTGGTTGACTGTTTTGATGTAAGAGTTGAAAATATGATCGGGGTAAAAACAATGAATGGCAACAGCGCCGAAGGATTTCAATTGATCGTGCAGAAATAAGAAATATTCTTCCGGCTCAGTGATATCAATTTATGTTACCAACTTTTTATAATGCAGAAATAAATTCCAAATGCATATTCTTATTGTAAACAATTCTGTGATCCCAGCTTTAAAATATGGCGGCACCGAAAGAGTGATCTGGTGGCTTGGAAAGATGCTGGTAAAAATGGGGCATAAGGTTTCTTACCTCGTTGCCAAAGGTTCTCACTGCCCGTTTGCAGAGGTGTATGCATTAGATCACTCCGTTCCATTTAACAGCCAGGTACCTGCGTCGGTAGATGTTGTGCACCTTTTATCCGGCCATAATGAGCTGCCGGATAAACCTTACATAATAACCATGCAGGGTAATTTGAACGATGCTGTCGAACTGGACAGGAATATAGTTTTTGTATCCCGTAATCATGCCAACCGTTATGGCAGTGAAAGTTTTGTTTACAATTGTTTGGATGCAGCCGACTACGGCAAGCCGGATTTGATTTCCAAAAGACAATACATACACTTTTTAGCGGACGCAGCATGGAGGGTAAAGAATGTGCGGGGAGCAATAAAGATCGCCCGCAAAGCTGCTGTGCCACTTCATGTGATAGGAGGTGTACGATTTAATTTTAATATGGGCATCCGGCTGACCTTTGATCCGAATACACGCTTTCATGGCATGAAAGGCGGGGATGAAAAAAACAACATTATCAACGGCTCGAAGGGCTTGCTATTTCCTGTTTTGTGGCACGAGCCTTTTGGGATCGCCATTATTGAAAGCCTGTATTTCGGTTGCCCGGTTGTAGGAACACCTTATGGATCTTTGACCGAACTGGTGCCCAATGAAGTTGGTTTTCTTTCATCTAAAAAAGATGAGTTGGTGAACGCAGTAAAAAATATAGATTCATACGACCGCAAGGCCTGTCACCAGTACGTGATGGATAATTTTACCTCCGATAAAATGGCATTGCAATATTTAGCCTTGTATGAAAAAGTACTCAATGGACAAAACTTAAATGCCATCGCTCCAGGATTAAAACAGGTACAATCGGAGAAATTTTTGCCCTTTGAATGATTGTCTGAATCAGAATTTGTAGAAGCAAGAATGATAGAATTTTACAAAATTATAAAATATATACAGCTTGGATCAATAGCTCCAATCCAACCATCCTGCTAATTTTAAAATTTTGAGCATTTTGATTCGGACAATTGCCGGCATAATAATTACAGGATTAAAGAATGATATAATTTTGCAAAATTATAAAATATCTACAACTGGGATCAATAACTCCAATCCATCCAGCAACTAATTTTAAAATTTTGAGCATTCTGATTCGGACAATTGTCGGCATAATAATTACTGAATTAAAGAATGATAGAATTTTACAAAATTATAAAATATATACAGCTTGGATCAATAGCTCCAATCCAACCATCCTGCTAATTTTAAAATTTTGAGCATTCTGATTTAGACAATTGCCGGCATAATAATTACAGGGTTAAAGAATGATAGAATTTTGCAAAATTATAAAATATATACAACTGGGATCAATAACTCCAATCCATCCATCCTGCTAATTTTAAAATTTTGAGCATTCTGATTCAAACAATTACTCATTCTTAAGTATTCAAAAAATCCCTCCACCAATAGCCTGAATTTTTTATCGTGCGTAGTTGCGTTTTAAAATCCACATGAACCAGGCCGAACCTGGCATTGTAGCCCTCGCTCCATTCGAAGTTGTCCATTAATGTCCAGGCAAAATAGCCTTTTATATTTACGCCTTCTTTTTTTGCCTTTAGCAAAGCCTGCAGGTGTTGCTGAAAATAATCGATCCGGTTACTATCATTTATTACCCCGTTCTTTAATTCATCTTTAAAAGCCGAGCCATTTTCGGTAACGATGATCTCTTTTACACCACCATACAGCCATATCCTTTTGATGGTACGATAGAAGCTATCGGCATTGATCTCCCAGCCCATCGCAGTATGCGGCACTTTCCGGGTTTGCGCTTTTACTTCGGCGGCCTGCAGGTAGGGTATCAACCCGTTGTATTTTATTACCAGCGGAAAATAATATTGAAGACCGACAAAATCAAAATCAAAATGGAGACGTTCCGTGTACTTCCAGGTTTTGTTGTGCAGCTGCAATTTTTCCAGGAATTTAAACGAGTCGTCGGTCGGGTATCCTTTGCCAAGAGCTGGTTCTATAAAAAGCCGGTTCATCAGGATATCTACCCGGCTGGCAGCGGCCTGGTCTTCTTTTTTATCAGAGTAAGGAATGATCTGAGAAAAAGAAAAAGTAGTTCCGATACGCGCGCCCGGTACTAAATTGCGGATGATCCTGCCTCCTTCTGCCTGCGCCAAAGAAGCATGATGGATAGCGGGTAAAAAATTATTCAATCCTATTTTGCCGGGTGCATGCTTGCCGATCATGTAGCCCAGGGAAGTAAATCCAAATGGTTCATTAAGGATGATCCAGTTTTTAACTGTGGCGCCATAAGCTTCGGCACAAACAGTAATGAAGCGGTTAAACCACTTATTGATATAGTAATTTGTCCAGCCTCCTTTCTTTTCCAACTCATAAGGAAGATCCCAATGATACAGTGTTACATATGGCACGAGCCCGAGTTTAAGGCATTCATTGATCACCCGGTGATAAAAATCAATCCCTTCTTTATTGACCTTGCCAGTACCATCCGGCAATATTCTTGCCCAGGAGATGGAAAAGCGAAAAACTGTAAAACCGAGTGCCTTCACCAGCATCAGGTCATCTTTGTAACGGTGATAAAAGTCGCAGCCTGTTGATGGTTTTGCCCCTCCTTTAATTTTCCCACGCCTTTTCGCATACACATCCCATATAGAAGCCCCCTTGCCATACTCATTGGCTGCACCTTCGTTTTGAGCCGCGGCGATGGCTACGCCCCACTGGAAATTTTTTCCAAAATCTTTGGCAGATAATATGTGATGGTTGACGCTCAAAATGAAGTGGTTAATATTGCTGCAAAATTGAAAGCTTTGCAGCGATTAAGTGTTACCGTTAGGTTATTTTTTATACTAATTCTGCGCCCTGATCATCTATCGAACCATTACTTTTTAAAAATTACAAGAACGCATTTAAATTAAAATTTATATGTAACAATAAATTTTAAAGAAATTTCCACCGTAATATTACTTTATGCTGTGAAATGTTACGATGAACAATTACCGCAGGATTTTTTTTTTGATAAATATCAATATAAAAACAATGTGAAAAATACTTCTCCGGTAAAAAATGGGACAAACGGTTTTTTTGCTATTGCATTTTTGTAAAAAAAGTACTACGTTAGTCCAAACTTATACCTTTGAATTACCACTTTTAACCCTCCTCAATTTTCAATTGCTGAAATATACAATGTAACTTTTTACCTGTAGTTGTTTCGCCGACTTTAGCAACAAGTTCAAATAAAATTTACCGCCTCAAAATTATACAAATATATTTTTTGTATAATGTTCAACGTGTTTGATATCGCATTTATCACTTTTTTAGCTCAGGGCTAATTTGTAATTTACCATTGTAATTTCAATACATTTTATCACAGAAAAAAAATCATAGCTTCATAGTAAAATTTATTTATGCGTTGGTTAAAGCGATTGTTTTTAGCGTTTGCCGTACTGGTAATTGTTTACCTGCTCGGACCTTCACCTGCCGCCCCACTTTATGATAAAACAATGCCGTCGGTGCCGGCTATTAACGACCTGGAAAAATACGTAACGGGTAACGAAGCCATCCACCACCTCCGGCCGGATAACGAAGCAAGGATCGTGTGGGCCAACGATTCCATCAAACAAAAAACCCCTTATGCGATTGTATACCTGCATGGCTTCTCAGCTTCGCAGGAAGAAGGTAACCCTGTCCATAGGAATATAGCGAAAACATTTGGCTGCAATTTATACCTGTCGAGATTAGCCGAACATGGCATCGACACTACCGAGCAATTATTGAACCTTACTGCTGATAATTATTGGAAAAGTGCCCAGCAGGCCCTGGCAATCGCCAGGCAGTTGGGTGATAAAGTAATATTAATGGGAACAAGCACGGGCGGCACACAAGCATTGCAACTGGCCGCCGCTTATCCTAATGACATAGCGGCCCTTATTTTATATTCACCCAACATTGCCATCAATGACCCCAATGCGTGGATACTCAATAACCATTGGGGATTGCAGATAGCCCGCCTCGTGCGCGGTGGTAACTATAATGTTCCTGAGGATGACCGGCCCGTTTACAAACAATACTGGAACAAACCATACCGGCTTGAAGCTGCCGTGGCACTTGAAGAAATGCTGGAAACTACTATGAAAAAAGAAACATTTGCCAAAGTAAAACAACCGGCCCTATTATTATATTATTACAAGGATGAGCAACGACAGGACCCGGTGGTAAAAGTAAGCGCCATGCAGGAAATGTTTAAAGAACTGGCCACTCCGGATGCCGATAAACGTGAAATAGCTTTGCCCAACACAGGTAATCACGTGATTGCATCGCCTATAAAATCAAGCGATATCGCCAGCGTGGAACGGGAGACCAGGCGCTTCCTGTCGGAAGTAGTTCATTTACCCACTAAAGATTGAGCCATTACTTGTGATAAAACATGACTATATATTTATTGTAGTTACCCGTTCCCGATAGTATTTGAAATTTACTGTTTAATTCAATAATGACAAATGACAACCATAGGCAAAGTAAACATTGAAGAAAAACTTTCGTTGATCACCGGCTATTGGGACCCAAAGATCGTTGGTGAACTCAATGGTCAACACGTTAAACTGGTGAAATTTAAGGGGGAATTTATCTGGCACAAACACGACGCGGAGGATGAGTTGTTCTATGTTTTGAAAGGCAGTTTTAAAATGGAATACAGGGACAAAACAATTGAATTAAGCGAGAAAGAATTCCTGGTAGTGCCTCGAGGCATTGAACACCGGCCGGTGGCTGAAGAAGAGGTTGCCATAATGCTTTTTGAGCCCATCACCACTTTAAATACCGGGAATATATTGGGCGACCTTACTAAACCTGTTTTGGATGTGATCTGAGAATTGGTTCACCCAGGCTGACATGAGTAAATGTTTTGAAAACAGGCTGTTTCTTAATTGATAAACAGCAGAACCCTACAAATATATCTTCATTAATTCTCCCCAATAACGGGCCTTATGCGCTTCTCCCTCCAGCAAATGCAGGATATTGCGGATATTTTTTTCATTCAGGCTCCTGCTCATTTGCAGGTTATTTTCAAGAAAAGCGTCTTCAATACCTATTGAAAAAACAATTTCCAATTTTTGCAGGTCTGCGATCATGCCGGCATCGGTGAGGTTGTGGATATACTGGCCCGGCATATTATAGTAAACATTTTCATCCCAGTACCCTTCCAGCAGGTCATCGAAGTATTCCAATTTTATGGACAGGTCATATCTTCCGCTCAGGCCAATAACTTTTTTAAAAAGGAGCGGATGCCTGAAGGCCAGGTTCACTGCATGATAGGCGCCCAGGCTGCAACCTGCTGAAACGATGTTGGGATTTTTATTCCGGTAGCCGACAAAGGGCATTACTTCATCCAACAGGTATTTTTCAAATTGATTGTGGCGTTTCATCCGCTCTGCCGGGTGAATATTTTTGCAGTAAAAACTCTCCTCGTCTATGCTGTCTAAACAATACACCTGTATTTTTCCTGCGGATATTTTTTCTTCCATTGCTTCAAT
Organism: Ferruginibacter sp.; assembly: GCA_039916545.1. Taxonomy (GTDB): domain Bacteria; phylum Bacteroidota; class Bacteroidia; order Chitinophagales; family Chitinophagaceae; genus Ferruginibacter. Next base: position 28,184 of record JBDSLD010000302.1, on the reverse strand, counting down.
CACGCCCCAATCTTCATAGTCGTAAAACCTTGCCGTTCTGGTTGGAAAGAATAAAACAGGCGCGCCCTGATCACCGAATATCAATAGTTCCATATCACGCTGCAGGTGAGGACTGAACCATTTTTTATATTCCCTTTTTATGTTGTTGGATTTTCGACCGGCAGTAGTTTCCATCAGACTTTCGATCATATAGCAAGTTTTATTTCTTTGATAAATCTAAAATTCCTTCGGCAACATAGTTTAGTATGACCTCTTTCCACAACCGGTACCCTTGTTCATTGATATGTAATCCATCCGGCTCCAGGAATTCAGGCCTTGGATACCCTGTGGCATCGGTCATGCTATCATAAATATTTATGTAGCAAATATTACTGCCTGTTTTTTTTATCGAGGCCTCGATCATCCTGTTTGTCTGCCTTATTTTATCGACTATTTCCCACCGGGTAATGCTGGGCTTGATGGAAATATAACCGAGTGGAATATCGCCATACTTTTGCCTTACCAGGTGCACCAACTCGCTGAAAAAGAGAAATACTTCTTCAGCGTTCCTGCCGTCTCCCAGGTCATTGTCGCCCGCGTAAATGATGATCGATCGCGGATGGAGGTTGGTGAACACCCGTTCGAAAAACCAGCCACAGGCGGCCAGTGTGGAGCCGCCGAAGCCAAGGTTCAGCGGATCATATTCCTTAAAATCGGCTTCCAACGTTTGCCATAACCTGATAGATGAACTGCCATAAAAAACTGTCCCCACTTCATGCGTCAATTCACTTATTTCTGTTTCTAACCTGTTGATCTCTTCTTCGTACCACTGCATGTACCGGGTTTGTAATGATAAAATTAAATGTATTTGTCCTGTAAAAAAGGAGTGATACGAGTCTTAAAAATTTATTAACGTGGGGTAATTATTTTATTACCCAATGGTTGTATTGAGCCACTATGTTCCAATGTGATCAGCATCAAATCGCTTTATTAAAATATATTTAACATTACTTTGCCTTGATCCAGCCGTATTTTTCGCCAAGCACTACATATTGATACTGGCCATATATTCCCAAAACATCAACGCCAAGGCCGGCATACAGGGTTTGTATTACTGGTGCGTCATCTGCCGGGGCATCCATCAATTTCACGGCTTCTTTTAAAGATAATCGTTTTATTCTTTTTTCCAGTGAAATAACATTTGCCGCAGGTATAAACTTTACTTCACCTCCAGGTAATATGGCTTTGTAAAGATTATTGGTGGCACCGGTAATTAAAATTGGCATCCCTTCAATCGCCTTTTCCCGGCCATTTAAATCAGGGGATGAATATATAAACAAAGACTTACCGGCTAAACGCATTCGTTTTCCAAAAATTGTAGCGGCGGCCGTAACAGGTTTTGGTTCGTTGTTAACCGGGTTAATATAGGGCAGCGGGTCAACAGCGCCATTGGCAGTATAAATGCCGAAATGGAGATGGGGTACGGTAGTTTTAGCGTTGCCGGTATTGCCCATCAGGCCAATGATATCCCCGGTTTTTACCTGCTGTCCCTGTCGGGCGGTCTGCGAATCGAGGTGAGCATAATACCAGCTGTCACCGCTGTTGGCATCACTGATGAAGACGACCTTGCCACCAAGATTATTTTCATTTACCCTGCTTACATAACCATCACCTACAGCAATAAGCGGTGTACGGAAAGCGCCACCGATATCAACTCCTTCATGCTTCCTGGCACCCTTGTCCCTTCCATCACCCCAGACACTGATAACCCGGTTTTTAGATGTAGGTGAGGACACAGGAAAGGCAAGAGAGGGGCCGGTTTTAATAGTGATCGTGTAAGACATGTTCTGTAGTAATTCAGGTTGCAGTCTTAAAATAAAATTTGTATTCTCTTTAACCAAATAGCGAAGGGTATTGGTAACGGTATCGATTGACTGTATAAATTGTGTGGTACCATTCACCAACGAAAAAAGATCAGCGAACAACAGGTAATTAAAAGCTGGTATTTTTGATAGTTCAATTATTAACTGTTCGCCTCTTTTTGCATCGAAGCGCAATCCGGTGGCATCAGGCCGGTCGGCTGCAAAGTAGCCATTTTCTTTGTAAGGCAATTTCACGGATACGGAGTTAGTGATGGATTTTTCCGCTACAGCAAACCAGTTTTTCCCAAGTGCAGTCTGCTTCAAACCAATCTTATCCAATTTATCGGCATATTGTTCATGCGCAGTTTTCTTAGCCAAAACGCCCGAGGATGTTTTGCAGGAATAAAAAATAAGGCAGCATATCAGGAACGGAAAAAATGTACGCATATATCATTCTTTTAAATTAGTAGAATAATAATGATGCCAGAAACAACAGGAATGGCACCGCCTTCACAGGTTTTAATTACCGGCCCAATCCCAACCTCCATCTCCCGCAAAAACGTTACCTTTGCGCACTTAAATTATGAAGACGAAGACATTATACCGGGATAAAGTAAATATCATCACACTTGGATGCAGCAAGAATATGGTGGATAGCGAGGTGCTCAGCGGCCAGCTGATCGCGAATGATATCGATGTGGTACACGAAAGTGCAAAAAAGGATCATAATATCGTAATTGTAAATACCTGTGGCTTTATTGAAAAAGCAAAAGAGGAAAGCGTAAATACGATTTTACAACAGGTTGAACTAAAGCGCAGGGGCAAGATCGACAAGGTGTATGTTACCGGCTGCCTCAGTGAAAGGTATAAAAATAACCTCGAAACGGAGATACCGGAAGTAGATGCGTACTTCGGTACAATGGAGCTTCCACTGATCCTTAAACAATTTGAAGCGGACTACAAAGCCGACCTCATGGGCGAGCGTTTATTAAGCACGCCGCAACATTACGCTTACGTGAAAATAAGCGAAGGTTGCAACCGGACCTGCTCATTCTGCGCTATCCCGCTGATGCGCGGCCAGCACGTCAGCCGGCCAATTGAATCGCTGGTTGACGAAGCGAAACGCCTGGTAGACAGAGGCGTAAAGGAAGTTATGCTGATCGCCCAGGAGCTTACTTATTACGGACTGGATATTTATAAAAAAAGAGAACTACCCAAATTACTGCATGCGCTGGCGGATGTAAAAGGGCTGGAATGGATAAGATTGCATTATGCTTATCCGTCAAAATTTCCGTTGGATATTATTGATGCGATAAAGGAGCGGGAGAATATTTGTAACTACCTGGATATGCCCCTGCAGCATGCCGCCAATAATATGCTGAAGCTGATGAAACGCCAGATCACCCGGGAAGAAATGGAAGATTTGGTAGGGGAGATCCGTAACCGTATTCCCGATATTTGCCTGCGGACGACATTGATAGCTGGCTTTCCCGGCGAGACAAGGGATGACGTGGAGGAGCTTAAGACCTTTATCCAAAAAATGCGCTTTGACAGGGTGGGCATATTTACCTACAGTCATGAAGAGGGTACCAGCGCTTACAATATGGAAGACAATATACCTGCGGAGGAGAAAGAAGAACGTGCGCAGGAAATAATGGAAGTCCAGCAGGAGATCAGCCTGGAAAAGAACCAGGAAAAGGTGGGCAAGGTATTTAAAGTCATGATCGATAAAAGAGAAGCGGGCCGTTACCTGGGACGCACAGAATTTGATAGTGTGGAAGTTGACAATGAAGTGATCATTCAAAGTAAAAATAAACTCGCAATTGGGGAATTCGTTCAGGCAAGGATCACAAAGGCATTTGATTATGACCTTGAGGGCGAATTGGTATAAAAAAAATGGCCGGCTTAAAAGCCGGCTGTTGCTATGTAGAAAGACACAAGTGGTCTTGAATATTTAATGTAGAGCAGGTGGCTGGCTTTTATCACTCACTTGATGGCTTCCTTTCATCCCGGCATTTTTTTCTTTGGTATTTTCCGGACTTCATGCCCGGCCTGGAATGCCCTTTTTATTTCCCTTCCCATTTCCAGCGCGGCTGGACAAACAGTTGTTGAATGATCCTTCCATTGATGATTTTTATTGCCCGGCAGGCGGGATCTTTATCCCATCATCATTCAAATTAGCCTTTAGGATGGCATTTTGGCGGTTACTGGCGAACTGTCTGACCGCTAGTTTTTTCAGCAGCCGCAGATACGTAGCTTCCTGTTTTTTTACCAGTTGCCTTTTGATTTACATGATTCAATTCAAGGATTGTTTATAATGGTAACGCGATGATTAAAGTTAATACCTGCATTACAAAACCGCTCTTTTTGATTTTGATTTGATTTAGTTTGTTTTTAATTTGTTTTTTTTATTTGAGTAATTGTTTTTGACAGTACAAAGATGCATCGGTTGAGAAATTTTTATATAGCATATTGATGTATAATTTTGATCGCGGGAGGCTATTCTGCGGGTAGCACCCCACATAAATATGTGATTGAGCTTTTTTCGTTTGAAAACTACTGGTCAGATAATGTTTTTCGACCCTCCTTTTTACCGGATTTAAAATTCCGTGTATCGTAACTACCCGGATTTTTAAATGAACTACTATTATAGTTTCTTAACCGGTGATCATTTAACCGGATTATGGCTTTTTAATCTTTAAGATTGATGTAAGTTTGCCGATCTCAGGCTACTGTAAAAATTATTCAATGGACTGCACAGCATCTTTTTTAGCATACGCTCAAACCGGCTATTTCTCAAAAATCGTTTTGGATTATATCAAACAGGATCCAATGATACAGCCGTTTTATAGTCACCCGGTTTCCATTGATGGGGTGGAAGCAGCAATAGCGGATCGTAAAAAATTCCCTACCGACAGGAAATTGCTGGTGAACGTTTTGCAAAAACAATATGCGTCTGTTGAAACCAGCGAACCGGTTGCAAAGAATCTTGACTTGCTACAGCACGAAAATACTTTTACCATTTGCACTGCCCACCAGCCAAATATTTTTACAGGGCCACTTTATTTTATCTATAAAATTTTGCATGTTATAAAACTGGCAGAACAGTTAAAAGCGCAACTGCCGGACAATAATTTTATACCTGTCTATTATATGGGAAGCGAAGACGCTGACCTGGAGGAACTGGGGCATATCCATATCAATGGAGAGCGGCATGAATGGAAGACGACTCAGGCAGGTGCAGTAGGGCGCATGAACGTAGATAAGGGCTTGATTAAGTTACTGGACACTATAAGCGGACAATTGTTGGTGCAGCCCTTTGGTGCTGAGATTGTGGGCCTGATGAAGGAATGTTACCAGGAAGGCGTGACCATTGAGCAGGCAACTTTCCGCCTGGTAAATAAATTATTTGCTGATTATGGGTTGGTGATTTTATTGCCTGATAATGCAGAATTGAAAGCGGCCTATATACCGGTAATTGAAAAAGAACTCACCAGTGGGTTCTCGCATGGTAAAGTGCAGGAAACTATCGCCGCGTTTCCTGCTGATTATAAAGTACAGGCAAGTGGCAGGGAACTCAACATGTTTTACCTTTCAGATGGCAGGCGCGACCGGATCGAGCAGGAGAATAATGAATGGTTAGTCGTAAATACAACATTAAAATTTACGCAGGAGCAACTCCTTACTGAGCTTAAAGAACACCCGGAGCGTTTCAGTCCGAATGTGATCCTCCGCCCCGTTTTCCAGGAGTGGATATTGCCTGATATCGCGTTTATTGGTGGCGGTGGCGAGATCGCCTATTGGCTGCAATTAAAAAAAGTATTTGAAGCCGCACAGGTGCCTTATCCCATTTTGATACTTCGTAACTCATTCCTGTTTATCACTTCAGATATCCAGGCACTGGTCAATAAATTACAACTGGATCATTCGGTATTGTTCCAGGCAGAACAGCCTATTTTCAATCAACTGGTAAAAAGGGAAAGCACGCTCCAGCTTAGTCTTGAAAATGAAAAAGCGCAGCTGAATGCTGTTTATGATCAATTGAAAAAGATCGCGGGCAACATCGACATTACACTACAGGGCCATACGGAAGCGCTGCAAATAAAGGCCCTGAAAAAGATCGCGGAGCTTGAAAAGAAAATGCTGCGGGCAGAAAAAAGAAAATTTGAAGCTGCGCAACGAAAACTGCAAAAGATAAAAGCAGCGCTATTTCCAAACAACAGTCTACAGGAAAGAGTTGATAACTTAATGCCTTACTACGCAGTATGGGGAAAAGAATTTATAAGGATGATCTATGACCATTCAAATGGACTGGACCAGGAATTTGTGATCGTTACGGAAAAGAGCGCGGTTGCTGTATCCAACGGTTAAATCAGGATACCAATCAAAAAACAATAAAACGAGAGTTAGTATTCAGCACTACGATTACCTGCCACAATAAAATAACGACATCATCCTGCAATACCGATTAACTAAAAGTAATGGGTTATAAAAGCGCCGATTTTTATTTGTCAAACGTATTTGTAAAACCCAGCCGTTTTACGTTCTTCACGCTTTCCATTACAATATCGTCCTGGTATTCTTTGTAAGCCTCCAGTTTGCCAGCTATAGACGGATCATGCAAAGCCAGTATTTGTGCCGCCAGTATGCCCGCATTTTTTGCGCCATTGAGGGCGACGGTAGCTACCGGAACGCCATAGGGCATTTGTAAAATAGATAATATCGAATCCCAGCCATCAAGTGAATTGGAAGATTTAATAGGTATGCCAATGACAGGTAATATTGTATTTGCAGCAACCATGCCTGGCAAATGAGCGGCGCCACCGGCACCTGCGATGATCACTTTCAATCCTCTTTCCTTTGCCTTGCTTGCATATTCGCGCAAACGTTCGGGAGTTCTATGTGCAGATACAATGGTTAATTCAGGCTCTACTTCAAACTGGCGAAGCATTTCAGCTGCACCCTTCATGATCTCAAGATCGCTTTCACTGCCCATTATAATTCCGACAAGTGGATTCATGCTTTTAGATTTTACGCAAAGAAAGGCAAAAATTGCAAATCCGGCTGGCTATATTTTTTAATATTTATTTTTTTTAAGACCGATAGTTCTTTCTTAAAAAGGCTTCTAATAGCGTAATGCATTCGGATATTTATTGGTTATTGTAAAAATATTGACCATCATTTTATAATTCTGCCAAGATCTAAATGCATAAAAACCGGTGACCAGTACAACAATATGTACAAATTATTGTATAAGCGTTGCTAAACTTTACAGGCTTCGGTGAACATATCCGAAAGTAGGAAGATAGGCAACCTGGACAGTAGTATTTACCCATTATCGTTCACCTGTTGTCAAAAGGCGCATCCCATAAAACTTACTATATTTGACGTTCTTTATAAATAACGAAGATTAAAATGCACAATCCTTTTCAGAAGCTTACTTATTTTCTCTCCTCTATTTCATTGATCCTTCTTTTTTCCAATTGTGAAAGCAAGTCAAAGGCTGCCGCTAATGCACCTAAAGCTAACCCACCCGTGGTAGTGGATGTGATCATCGCTGAAAAACAATCGATCAGTAACATCATTGAAGCAAACGGAACTGTTATCGCCAATGAATATGTGGAGCTTCGGCCGGAAGTGAGCGGGCGGCTTATTTATTTGAACCTGCAGGAGGGTAAAGCCATTGCAAAGGGAACGGTGGTTGCCCGGGTAAATGATGCTGACCTGCTGGCGCAGATATCTAAAAGTAAGGTGCAACTGGACCTTGCGCAAAAGACAGTGGACCGGTTTCAACAATTGCTGGATGTGAACGGGCTTAACCAGGCGGATTATGACGCCGCTTTAAATACCGCCAACTCTTTAAAAGCAGATATCGTTTACACACAGGCACTGGTTGATAAAACAGTTATCAGGGCACCTTTTAGCGGAGTGGCCGGTTTAAGGCAGGTGAGTCCGGGCGCTTATGTTACGCCGGCTACCATCATCGCCACGCTGCAGCAAACCAAAGAGGTGAAAATAGATTTCACCTTACCCGAAATGTATGGAAACGTGATCAAAACAGGTTCTATCATAGATGTAGAAGTAGATGCGGTAAGTAAAGCGCGGGGCAGGGCGATCATTTTAGCGACAGAGCCCGGCGCTAATACAGATACCAGGAATTTAAAGGTAAGGGCATTGCTAAAGGGCGCTGTTGCTAACCCGGGTGCATTTGTAAAGGTTTATATTGAAGCTGGTAAGGACAGGTCGTCCATAAAAGTGCCCGCCAATTGTATCATACCAGATGATAAAAACAACCAGGTGGTTGTGGTGAAAGGCGGCAAGGCTGCTTTTGTAAATATACAGACGGGCGTCCGGGAAGACAATACGGTGGAGGTGATCAGCGGTATCAATGTAGGAGATTCAGTCGTAGTAACCGGGGTGTTATTCGCCAGGCCAAAAGGCATCCTGAAAGTAAGACAGGTGAAAAAATTATCATCGTTATCCGATAGTACGGATGCAAAGTAACTACCAGCTTACCGCACAAAAAGAAACATTTTAATAATACCTGATTATAAAGTATAGATCATTTTAAACTCATAACAGTAACCAGTAAACGAACATTGCGGGTATCGGCCACTTACCGCCGTTTTTGCAAAATAAACTGGTTAGCTGTTGATTTAATAAATTATATCCCGTTTTGATTGCATGAATATTTCTGAATTTTCTTTAAAGCGACCGGTTTTTGCCACTGTACTAAACCTGATGATCATTTTGTTCGGTGTGGTGGGATATACTTTCCTCGCTGTACGGGATTACCCGGCGATCGATCCGGCTATCATCAATATCAGTACCTCTTACACCGGTGCCAACCCGGATATCATGGAGAGCCAGGTAACAGAGCCATTGGAAAAACAGATCAACGGTATACCGGGCATCAGGACGATCACTTCTTCCAGTACATTGGGCAATAGCAATATAACGGTAGAGTTTGAATTAGGGGTTGATTTGGAAGCAGCCGCCAGTGATGTCCGTGATAAGGTAGGACAGGCGAGCCGGAGTTTGCCGCAGGATATTGACGCTCCGCCCGTAGTTACAAAAGCAGATGCCAATAGTGATTTTATTTTGATCCTGGCAGTTCAAAGCCGCACCAAGGGTCTGCTGGAACTAAGTGATTATGCGGAAAATGTGTTGCAGCAGCAGTTTCAAACCATCAACCAGGTAAGCTCGGTAAACATTTTTGGACAAAAGCGCTATGCCATGCGCATCTGGATCGATCCGGACAAAATGACTGCGCAGGGTATTTCTTTTTCAGATATAAGGACCTCCCTGAACAGTGAGAATGTTGATCTGCCGCCAGGCAAAATATATGGAAATAACACGGAGCTGACCATTAAAACCCTGGGCAGGCTGACTTCCGAAAAAGATTTCCGCGACCTGATCCTGCGATCCGATAGTGCCGGCATTACCAGGTTAAGTGATGTAGCCAGGGTAGAAATAGGCCCTGAAAACCTGGAGCAAGGCTGGAAATACAATGGTGTGAATGCGGTGGGGATCGTATTAATTCCTCAGCCCGGCGCCAATAATATCCAGATCGCGGACGACTTTAATAAAAAGCTGGACGCGATAAAAAAAACCAATAAGTCGGATATTGAAATGAATGTATTGTTGGATAATACCACCAATATCCGTAAGTCTATCAGCGAGGTAGAAGAAACACTGATGATTTCCTTTACGCTGGTAGTATTGGTTATCTTTTTCTTTTTCCGGGATTGGCTGATCGCTATCCGCCCACTGATAGACATTCCGATATCGCTGGTGGCCACTTTTTTCGTCATGTATTTTTCCGGCTTTTCAATCAATATCCTTACCCTGCTTGGGATCGTCCTGGCAACGGGCCTGGTGGTGGATGACGGCATCGTGGTAACAGAAAATATTTTTAGCAAATTTGAAAAAGGGATGCCTATCCGGCAGGCTGCGGTGGAGGGGAGTAAAGAAATATTCTTTGCGGTGATCTCCACTTCCATCACACTGGCTGTGGTGTTTCTGCCAGTTATCTTCCTGGAAGGATTTATTGGCCGGCTATTCAGGGAGTTTGGCGTAACCCTGGCGGCGGCGGTATTGATATCTGCACTGGTTTCACTGACAATAACCCCTGTACTAAACGTAGTACTCAGCAGGAAAAAGGCAGGACACGGTAAGTTTTACATGAAGACGGAGCCTTTTTTTACGGGCATGGAAGATGGCTACCTCCGCTGGCTGAAAGGTTTCTTTAAAGTGAGGTGGCTTGCCTGGGCCGTGGTTGTGGTGTGTGGTGTGATCATTGCTCTTATTATTTCAGGCTTGCAAACTGAGATTGCCCCATTGGAAGACAGGAACAGCGTGCGTTTTACCGTTACGGCTGCAGAGGGTACCAGTTACAGCAGCATGCAAAAAATATCAGATGAGATAAGCAATTATTTATATGATTCTGTTCCGGAGAGGGATTTTGTGTTTGCAAGAACTCCCGCCGGTGGGTCTGTCAATACTTCCCAGCCAAGGTTGGGCCTCGTGGAGCCTGATATGCGCCAGCGATCGCAGGCCGCCATAGCCAATGACCTGCAGAAAAAACTTGCCAGGTTCAACCAGGCGAGGATATTTGCGGTGCAGGAACAAACCATTGCAGTGGGAGCGGGTTCCAGGGGTGGTCTGCCTGTACAGTTCGTATTACAGAACCAGGACCTGGAAAAGCTAAAGGAAGTAATACCGAAATTTTTAGAGGAGGCAAGAAAAGATAAGACATTTGCAAACGTAGATGTCAACCTGAAATTTAATAAACCGGAAGTTGAATTAACGCTGGACAGGATAAAAATAAAGGACCTTGGCCTATCGTCGCAGGATGTTGTTTCTGCGCTTCAGTCTGCTTTCAGTGGCGGCAGGCTGGCGTATTTTATCATGAAGGGTTACCAGTATTCAGTGATAGCGCAGGTTGACAGGAGCGACCGTACCAACCCGGGTGATATCGCGAAATTATATGTGCGCAATAATAAAGGGGAAAATATCCCGGTAAGCGCGGTGATAAAATTAGATGAGAGTAGTAGCCCGTCAACCCTCTTTCACTACAACCGGTATAAAGCAGCCACTATTTCTGCCTCCCTGGCGGAGGGCCATACGATCGGTGATGGTGTAAAGGCGATGGACGCCATTGGAAAAAAATTATTGGATGAAAGTTACCAGACTTCGCTGACCGGCCCGTCTAGGGATTATGTTGAAAGCTCTTCCAATATCGCCTTCGCCTTTGGATTGGCGTTGATGCTGATCTATTTGATTTTGGCAGCGCAGTTTGAAAGTTTTGTCGATCCCTTTATCATCATGCTCACTGTGCCGCTGGCCATGGCGGGTGCCTTGCTCAGCCTTTATTTATTTGGACAGACATTGAATATTTTCTCCGAGATCGGGATGATCATGCTGATAGGTTTGGTGACCAAGAACGGAATATTGATTGTAGAGTTTGCCAACCAGAAAAGAGAACAGGGACTCGATAAGGTAGAAGCAGTTTTACAAGCAGCCCAGCAACGGCTGCGGCCAATCTTAATGACCAGTCTCGCTACCTCACTGGGTGCGTTGCCTATTGCATTAGGACTTGGTGCTTCTGCCACCAGCCGTGTACCTTTGGGTATCGTGGTAGTAGGCGGCATCCTGTTTTCATTGATCCTGACTCTATTTATTATCCCAGCGATCTACACTTTTTTATCAGGTACACACAAGGTGGAAGAAGCCCTGGTAGCGGTGGAAAATAAAACCGAAGAAGCACCGGAAAATAAAACGGAAGAAAAACCGGAAAATCGAGAAGAGAAGGATATGAGTTAATAAATCGTCACTGGTATCACATGAGGCCGGTCGTCAACTCAATAAATATTAAAATAAGCAACCATCAAAAAGGATGACAAAAAAAGCAATCATTTATTTTTTTCTATTGACCTTATCGTTTGCGGGCAGGGCGCAAAATGCATTGCGTTTGCCCGAGGCCATTAATATCGCTTTGAAAAATAGCCTGGATATCCAATTGTCTAATAATTCAGTTGAAGCCAATACCATATTAAACAATATTGGTGTGGCCGGAGGCTTACCGCTAATTACCGGTTCTCTGACAGACAATGAACAGATATCGAGCATCAATCAAAAATTTAATACCGGCGACTCGTCGATCAGCAGGAATGCTGCCGCGACCAATAATTTAAATTCAAGCCTTGGCGTCAGTTTCCTGTTATACAATGGAAATAGGGTGGTAGCCACCAAAAACCGCCTCGCTCAACTACAGAAGCAGAGCCAGGAAATGCTTAACTCCCAGATACAGAACATCATTGGCGGAGTGATGACAGGTTACTTTGATATTGTGCGGCAACAGAGTTACCTGAAGACCATTGAAAAATCAATCGATGCTTCCAGGCAGCAGTTGGAGATTGTGCAAACCAGTCAGAAGGTAGGATTGGCCAATAATGCCGACCTTTTCCAGGCACAGATAGATCTGAATGCTTTGTTACAGGCACAGATGTCGCAACAGCTGATCATTGACCAGGCAAAAACGGAGCTCCTTCGCCAACTCACGCTAAATCCTGATTCTGTCATTACAATAATCGATACGATATTGGTAGACAGAACACTCAACCTGGACGAAGTGCTGAACAACCTGCATCAAAACCCTGATATCATTGCATCCCAGGACCAGGTAAGGATAAACGAATTGATCGTGAAAGAAACTGCTGCGCTGAGGTATCCGTCTTTAAGAGCGACGACCGGGTATAATTTTACCCGCAACCAGGCCGCCGCCGGCCAGTTCTCGCTTAACCAGAATTATGGACCATCAGTTGGCTTTACGATCGGTATTCCCATTTACAACGGTTCCATATACAGGCGGCAGCAAAAGGTGGCGGAGATCGATGTCCGTAACGCTGAATTGACTAAAAAAGTGCTGATCAGGGACTATAGTTCACAGGTGGTAAAGTCTTTCCAATCCTATGCTTCTACATTAAAACAGTTGGAGAATGAGCAATTGAATTATGAATTATCCTCGCAACTGCTTGAACTGGCGCTAAAGCGGTTACAGTTTAAACAGGCAACGATCGTAGATGTAAAAAATGCCCAACAAAGTTTTGAAGAATCCGGCTATAGATTGGTTAATTTAAACTTTGCAGCCAAGTCTGCGGAAATAGAATTGAAAAGATTGGGCAACCAGTTGAAATTATAAATCAACAAATGTCACAGACCTTAAGATTTATAAAAAGCTTGCAAGTCTTTTGAAGAACATTGAACGACACTGTTGATCTGCTTACTTATCATACTTATTTGCTAACCACTTTCACCGTCTTTTTTATCCTGTTTGCCTGGTGGATCAGTTCCTGTTTTTCTTTACTTAAAATCGTAATGTGCCCCATCTTGCGGCCTGGCCTTGTTTCTTTTTTACCATAGATATGGACGAATACGTTTTCTATTTGTAAAATTTCATACAACCCTTCGTATTCAACGATGCCTGAAAATCCTTCGCATCCTACCAGGTTTACGATGGCTGCCGGAAGGATATGCTCCGTGCTTCCCAACGGGTAACCTAATATGATCCGCCATAACATATCGAACTGTGATGAATAATTGGCTTCGATGGTATGATGGCCACTGTTGTGCACCCTTGGCGCCGTCTCATTTACAAAAACATTGTCCTGCATGTCTACAAAAAGCTCAACGGCAAAAATGCCGGCGCTATTCAATTCTTTTACCACTTTCATCGCAATGGCCTCTATCTTCCACAACAGTTTTTCCGGCAGGTCGGCCGGACTAACCTGGTACTCCAATAAATTAAAACGCTGATCAAAAAGCATATCCACTGAAGGGTAAACGGCAGTTTCTTTTTTATCATTCACAGCAACGATCACGGCGATCTCTTTCTTTATATTTACCATCTTTTCTAATACGGAGGGCGCGTCAAACCCTTTGGCAATGTCATCTGTGGTTTTAAGTATCTGTACGCCCCTGCCGTCATAGCCACCCATGCCTATTTTATGTACTGCGGGCAAAAATTTTTCCTGTTGTTTTAATGCGGCCAGGTTCTGTGTAATGATAAAATCACTGGTCGGGATCTCATGGTCTTTATAAAATTGTTTCTGTAAAATTTTATTTTTTATTATTCTCAAAGCGGCAGGTTTCGGGTAGATCTTTACGCCTTCATTTTCCAGTCTTTCCAGTGCCTCCTCATTAACACTTTCTATTTCAATCGTAAGCGCATCCAAGCCTTTTCCAAAATTATATACGTCATCAAAATTGGTAATATCACCTTTGACAAAATGATTGCACAAATGCGCCGCAGGGCATTCACTGTCATTCTCCATAACGAAAGTGTCTACGGGGTAATTGATCGCGGCCTGCAATAACATTCTGCCGAGTTGCCCACCTCCAAGTATTCCTGCTTTTTTCATGTAGCAAATATAGAATCTCTCGGGGATGTGGCTTCAACTTTCATTATCTTTGTTATGATGTATTGCCACGAATATGCTTCCTGATTACCCACATAAAATTTTTTCTGATAAACGCGACAGCTATACCCTGCTAATGCTGGCACTTGCCATGGATACGGTGCGTTAAATTTTTTGCACACGAAATTTTTAACTATAATTCCATTTTATGCATTCCACGACAGAAAACAATAATCAATCTGTGAAAGCGGAAACTGATTTTCTTCCTTTACAGGGAACAGATTATGTAGAATTTTATGTAGGCAACGCCAAACAGGCAGCTCATTTTTATAAGACAGCTTTCGGTTTTCAATCCCTCGCTTATGCCGGCCCTGAGACAGGCATGAAGGATAAAGTGAGCTATGTGATCAGGCAGAATAAACTCACCTTTGTTTTAACCACTCCATTAAAACCGGGCAATGCGATTGCTGATCATATTCAACAACATGGTGATGGCGTGAAATTCCTGGCGCTGAAAGTGGAAGACGCTTCTTCCGCCTGGGAAGAGACTACAAAGCGCGGTGGTAAAAGTTATATGGAGCCCGCCTTTTTGAAAGATGTTTCAGGCGAAGTGGTCATCAGCGGCATCCATACCTACGGCGATACGGTGCATTTATTTATCGAAAGAAAAAACTATACAGGTGTTTTTATGCCAGGTTTTATTGTATGGAACTCTCATTACAATCCTTCGGAGACCGGCCTGCTGTATGTAGATCATTGCGTGGGAAATGTAGGCTGGAACCAGATGAACCCCTGGGTTAAATTTTATGAACAAGTGATGGGTTTCCGAAACATTTTAACTTTTGATGACAATGATATCTCGACTGAATATTCCGCCTTGATGAGCAAGGTCATGAGCAACGGAAATGGCTTTGTTAAGTTTCCTATCAATGAGCCTGCGGTAGGTAAAAAGAAGAGCCAGGTGGAAGAGTATCTTGATTTTTACAATGGGGAAGGTGTTCAGCATGTAGCCATTGCCACGGCTGATATTGTAAAGACGGTAACGGACCTTCAAAGCAGGGGCATCGAGTTTTTAACGATACCCGGCAGTTACTATGAAGATGTGTTGGATAGGGTAGGTAAAATTGATGAAGACCTTGAGCCGTTAAGTAAATTAGGCATACTGATCGACCGGGATGAAGAGGGATATTTATTGCAAATATTTAGTAAGCCATTGCAGGACAGGCCAACTGTTTTCTTCGAGATCATTCAACGCAAAGGAGCAAAGAGCTTTGGTAAGGGAAACTTTAAAGCGTTGTTTGAAGCGCTGGAAAGGGAACAGGATGCACGGGGAAATCTATAACAATTTAATAATTATATTTTGTTGATTGGTCCTGGTAATTGCCAGGACCAATTTTTTTTACCCGCTTATTTTTCCACATCATTTTTTGTTTTATTAACATTGCCCGGACTACACCTGGCCTGTTATTCAATATGATTTAACCGCTTGAGTTAAGTTGCTGCAATTGATGTTATTAAACGGTGCTTCATTTATTTTTTTCTGCTGGTTTTTTAACAAATTAAACTTCAATATATTTGCTACTTTTACATTTAACCAGGTAACAACGCCAATTTTTTATTAATGAATAACCGGCTTCTAAAATTTTTTTTTCCTTGTTTTTTTGTGTTGATCGCAAGCGGTGATTTGACCGCACAAACTTCTTACATTAATTATGGGCGGCCTTCCGGTAAGCTGCCCGAAATATTTAGTAAAATAGAAGATTCATTAAAAAAACAGTTTGAACAAAAGAAGTTGCAATGGCCTCCCACAGAATTATACCTGCGAAGTTTTAAGTACGACAGGCAGTTTGAAGTGTGGGTAAAAGACGATGCAAAAGGTCCATTCAAATTATTCAAAACTTATAAGGTTTGCATGCAAAGCGGTAGCATGGGCCCTAAACGTATGGAAGGAGATTACCAGGTACCGGAAGGATTTTACTATATCAATGAATTTAATCCCAACAGCAATTATCACCTCGCACTCGGATTAAATTATCCTAATGCATCAGATAAATTATTGAGTGATTCTTTGCGCCCGGGCAATAATATTTATATCCATGGCAGTTGTGTTTCTACCGGCTGTATAGCTATTACAGACTTCCCAATTGAGGAATTGTATGTGATGGCGACGGAGGTAAAGGAACTGGGCCAGGATTTTATTCCGGTTCATGTATTCCCTATCAGGTACAATGTAAAAAAATCTGTTGAGTATATGGCCGAAGCGACCAAAGAGAACCAGCAATTGCAGGCTTTTGCCGGCACATTAAAAGGCGCCTTTGATTTTTTCGAAGCAAAAAAACAATTGCCTGTTATCCTCGTTAACAAAAAGGGGCAATACATAATCAATTAAATATCTTTCAATAATACCTGTATCGTCTCCTTTGTTTTTTGTGAAAGTAACTGCGTCCTCCCGGAAGTTAATTTTTGAATGATGGCCTCGTTATAATGCCGGATCGTTAACAGGATACAATTCTTTTCTATTTGTACATCAAAGAATTCGCTTGCAGTTAGGGCCAGCTTTTCGATTTTTGCTGGATTATCGTCTACGCAACATAACAGGCTGATGGCCCCGTTCTGCGAAAGGTTCGGCCTTATTTTACTATCCGCAAATAATTCGTGCAGCTTACCCGCCAGCACATCTTCTACAAAGGAAAAATCATGGGAGCTCAGCTGCATCAATACCTGTTTGTCTTTTAAAACAATCACCGGCGGCAAATTATGAACGGGTTGATTACTGATGATGGTACCTGCGAGCCCGGGTTTTAAAAAACACCTTACATGCAGTGGAATACCTTTGTTTTGCAGCGGTTTAATAGTTTTCGGATGGATCACCTGCGCTCCGTAATAGGCCATTTCGATCACTTCCGAATAGCTCAGCCTGCTTATAAATTGGGCGTCCGGAAATTGTTTCGGGTCGGCGTTCATTACACCTTCCACATCTTTCCAGATCGTTTGGTTCTCTGCGTCGAGCATATTGGCGAAAATCGCGGCGCTAAAATCACTGCCTTCCCTGCCAAGCGTGGTGCTTTCATTTTCATCAGTAGCACCGATAAAGCCTTGTGTGATCAATATATCGGTCGTTTCAAATAACGGAAGTATTATGTCCTGTACTTTTTGCTGAGTGAATTGCCAGTCAACATTAGCATCCCTGAAATTGTCATCGGTCCGCAGGATATCTCTTACATCTACCCATTGGTTTTTAAGGTCGATTGTTTGTAGGTAATTACTAACGATGGCTGTGCTCAGCAATTCGCCGCAGCAAACTATCTGGTCGTAGTAATAATCATATTCCCTTACCGGCTTGTCATGGAGCAACCATTCTACCTCGGTGAAAATGTCCATAAGTCCATGTTCCGGCCGGCCGGTCAATTGAGCGGAAACACTCGTATGTTCTTCCTTTATGCCATTAAACAATAAGAGCGCTTCTTCTTTATTGCCGGTATAAAAGGCGGCGGCTACATTTTCAAGCGCATTGGTGATCTTGCCCATGGCCGATATGATGATCAGTAATTTTTCACCCTGGTGCGAACGGATAATATTTGCGACGTTTTGGATCCTTTCTATGCTGTTTATACTTGCGCCGCCGAACTTAAAAACCTTCATTTAATTATTTTAAAAATGATAAAATGCTGTGCTCAAATTGCAGTTTTCAACCTTAAACAGCAGGCCTGTTATTTCGGACCGGTGACAGGTTAAGGCCTTGCTTTTCCATGCTGCCAGCCATTATTGAGGACTGTAAACCAGAAAATGAATTCCCATGTTTGATAATCTTACTAAATTTGAACCGCAAATCTAAATTCTAAATTCTGCAATCTAAAATTAAGTATGATTACTGACCGAAACTTTGAGCCATGGCTGAGTTAGATCAATTAGTGGTGAAGTTTCGGGGATGCGAATTGTGATCTTTTAAAAATGTGCAGGGTGAAGTTGTTAAGAAGCTGCATATTTTTGCAGACAATTAACTGGCAGAGCTACTGCGGCATGGTATTAGTTGCGCACGCACCGGCTGCCAGGATGATCGAAAGGGTAATTTTTTAAAAAGCGGGTGATAAAAGATTAGAAATTTATAAATCTAAAATAAACAGAAGAAATGCCGCTAATTGTAGAATTTGAACAAAAATATGCGGCAGATTTCAAAAGCCTTAACCTGGAATGGTTGGATAAATATGGCTTAACAGAACCGCCAGACCTGGCAATGCTGGATGATCCTCAAAAAGAAATAATCAATACAGGTGGTTGTATCTACCTGGCAAAAGAGGCAGATGAAATCGTGGGCTCGGCAGCCCTGATCAATGTTGGAGAGGGGAATTTTGAACTGGCGAAAATGGCGGTATCACCAGGTTTTCAAGGCAGGGGAATAAGTAAAATTTTATTGGAAAAGTGCCTGGAACAAGCGAAAACAATAGGCGCGAAACGGATCTTCCTGGAGTCGAACAGCCAGTTAAAAACAGCCTTACTACTTTATGAAAAATATGGTTTCAGGCACGTACCCATTGTCAATAGCCATTATCATACAGCAGATGTTATGATGGAGTTGTTGTTATAAAAGAGTTTTATGAGGCTAAATTATTAAGGCGGCTATAAAAAATAATCATGCAAAAAACGATCATCTCGGTAAAGAATCTAAAAAAGAATTACGGTGCTTTTGAAGCGGTTAAAGGGATCTCTTTTGATGTTTTAGAGGGCGAAATATTTGGCCTGCTTGGCCCGAATGGTGCTGGCAAATCCACTACGCTTGAAATTATTGAAACGCTCCGGCCAAAGACAAGCGGTGAAGTAATCGTTAACGGCCTGAACCTCGATAAGGAACCGGGTAGCATAAAAAAGATAATCGGTGTGCAATTGCAAACCTCTGGTTTTTATCCCGGGTTAAATTTACTGGAACTGATCGCGTTATTTTCGGGGTTGTACAACCAGCCTGTAGAGCCGATGGAACTATTGAAACTGGTGAACCTGGCCGATAAAGCGAAAAATAAATACAAGGAAATGAGTGGCGGGCAAAAACAGCGATTTTCAATTGCCACCACGCTTATCAACAAGCCCAAAATTGTTTTTTTGGATGAACCCACGACCGGCCTTGATCCCCAGGCCCGCAGAAATTTATGGGAACTTATTAAAAGTATCAGGGATAAAGGTACTACGGTGATCATCACCACTCACTACATGGATGAAGCGGAGCAGTTGTGCGACCGGATAGCCATCATGGACGAAGGAAGGATCATCGCCTTAGCTTCACCGGATAAAATGATCGACGACCTGGTAGCGTCAGGTTTTGAAAAACCAAAAGCTGTAAAATCAGCCAACCTGGAGGACGTTTTTATTAACCTGACAGGCAAAGAAATGAGAGACGAATAATTTAAATATCATTATTAATTTAAGTACCATTATTAAATCAAAACAAAAGAGATGAAGCAATTTTTTTTAGCAATTAGTATATCCGTGCTGGTTAGTATAAATGTGCAGGCGCAGGCAAAACCAACGTCTAAATTGAAGGTTGTTAACCCGGCTGGTGTAGTTGCAAAACCAGGTGCTGGTGTGTTGAAAAGTCTAAAGGATTCTTTCAGTTATGCATTGGGTATGAATATCGCCAATAATCTGAAGATGCAGGGTATTGAGAATATCAATGATGCCGCCATGCAAAAAGGCCTGAACGACGTATTTAAGAAAAAGGCTTTTTTGTTAAATGAGCAGCAGGCCAACATGTGTATACAGCAAACGATACAAGCCAATATGGGCAAGAGGAACGAGATATCAAAGGCAAAGGAAGCAGAAATGATGGCGGCCGCAAAAAAGACTGCGGCGGTTTCAGCGGCATTCCTCGGGGAAAATAAAAAAAGACCAGGCGTTATTACATTACCGGATGGATTGCAGTACGAGATTTTGAGAAAAGGCGATTCTACTTCTCAAACACCGAAATTACAAGATACATTCGTGGTCCATTATGCGGGCACTTTGATCAATGGTGAAAAATTCGATAACTCCTATGACAGGGGCGAGCCGCTTGTTATGCCGGTTGCCGGTGTGATACCAGGCTGGACTGAAATATTACAGCTCATGCATATCGGTGACAAATGGAAAGTTTTTATTCCAAGTGAATTAGGTTATGGTGACAGGGGAGCGGGCGCTGGTATTCCAGGCGGTTCAGCCTTGGTATTCGAAATGGAGTTAATGGGAATTAAACCTGCACCTGCAAAAGAAGACACGCCTAAACAAAATTAAATATGGAAGACCTTCGCTACCCGATCGGTAAATATACACCCCAGCCATTTTCTGAAAGTCAATTGCAGGATTGGCTAATCGATATAACATTTTTACCACAGCACCTGGAAAATGCAATTTTAAATTTAGATGAAAGTCAGCTCAATACGCCCTACCGGCCGCATGGCTGGACAGTAAAACAATTAGTGCATCACGTGGCCGATAGCCACATGAACGCGTATATTCGTTTTAAACTCGGACTTACGGAAGATAATCCTACCATCAAACCGTATGATGAAGGAGCCTGGGCGAAATTGATCGATACACAAAATTTACCGATCAATATCTCGCTTACTTTATTACATGCCCTTCACCTGAGATGGGTAGAAGTGTTAAAGGCAATTTCCGTTGAAGAGTGGAACCGGCCCGTCTTTCACCCTGAACAAAAAAAGGAAATGACGCTCTGGTACCTGCTGGGTAGTTATTCCTGGCATAGCCGGCACCATACGGCGCATATCACTTCATTGCGTGAGAGAATGAATTGGTAAAAACAAGATTCAGACACACATGTTGAAACATTGCTTTCAACAAGGAATCTCGCCCTGACTTAACTAACTACTTAACTATTCCCATGAAATGGAAAACACTGTCTTCTGAATATATTTCAAAGCACCCATATTTTACTGCCCGAAAAGATACCTGCGAAATGCCGGATGGCAAGATCATTGATGCGTATTATGTTGTTGAATTGCCAATCAGCGTTTGCGCATTGGCGGTTACAGAAGATGGTAAAGCGTTAATGATAAAGCAGTACAGGCACCCGATAGCGGAAACCATCATCGAACTACCCGGTGGTTTTATAGATGACAAAGAAGATCCCACAAAAGCCATTGGAAGAGAGTTGCTCGAAGAGACAGGGTATCAATTTGAATCCATTGAATACGTAGGACAGGTGGCGGCTAACCCCGGTGTGTTAACTGGTTATACTTACTTATACCTGGCACAGGGCGGCAAAAAAATCGCGGCCCAAAGCCTGGATGATAATGAGCAAATAGAAATATTAAAGATCCCGTTGGAAGACGTGAGGGCGATGTTAACAAAGAATGAAATTCTGCAGTCGCTGCATGTCAGTTGCCTGTTGTATGCTTTTCAAAAACTGGATGAGATTAAGGCCAGGGAATAAATTATGTGTCATTGTTTTATTTGTCCGGGACGGATACTTCTCCAACCAGGAATACACTTCCGCAAACTATCACCAGGTCGTTGGGACCGGCTTGTTTTTTCGCGGCACGGATGGCTTCATTCACATCATCAAAAGATTGACCATCCAGGCCGGATTCAGCTGCTTTTATTTTTAATTCAACCGCTGTCAATGCTCTTGGTATGTGTGCATTGGTGAAATAATAGTGCGCGTCTTTGGGCAACAATGAAATCATTTTTGACACCTCTTTGTCTTTCACTACACCTATCACGAAGTGCAGGCCATTATTATGTTGGTCCCCTGATTCCTGCCGGTAATGAGCCGCTTGCTCTAATACCTGCCTGATGCCATCCTCATTGTGCGCTACATCCAAAACAACCATGGGATGTTCAGATATTACTTCCCACCTTCCCTGCAGGCCGGTTAATTTTTTGACGTTAGCCAGTGCAGACTTTTCATTTTTTATATTAAATCCCTGGCTGACCAGGATGTCCTTTGCACATATCACCGTCCGCAGGTTTTTTGTTTGATACAATCCATTCAGGTCGAGTGAATAACTTTCCGTTTCATTTGAACCGACCTTTTTTACTTCGCAGTTTAATTGTAAAGCACTAAAATGAATATTTAAAAGGTCATATTCCTGCTGGGCAAAATGGATAGGAGCGTTGCAACTGGCTGCTTTATTTATGAACACGGCTTTCGTTTCATCTAAAAACTCACCAACAATTACAGGTATGGCTGGTTTGATAATGCCGGCTTTTTCCCAGGCGATCTTTTCGAGTGTGTCGCCTAAAATATTCATATGGTCGTAACCGATATTGGTAATGATGGAAAGAATGGGCAGTATGATATTCGTGCTGTCCAATCTCCCCCCCAGGCCGGTTTCAATGATAGCAATATCTACCTGTTGCAGCGCAAAGTACTCAAATGCCATGGCAACGGTCAGTTCAAAAAAAGAGGGTTGAATTTGTTCAGACAATGCTTTGGTGCGCTCAACAAAATCAACGATAAAAGCCTCAGCTATCATTTCACCGTTTATCCTGATTCTTTCCCGAAAATCTTTTAAGTGCGGCGAGGTGTACAAACCGGTTTTATAACCAGCTTGTTGTAGTATGGCCGCCAACATGTGACTGGTACTGCCTTTGCCATTGGTACCGGCAATATGGATGCTTTTAAATTTTGCCTGTGGATTGTCCAGGGCGTCACATAAGGCGATCGTATTGTGAAGGTCCTCTTTATAAGCGGCAGCGCCGATGCGGCTAAACATGGGAAGTTGGGCGTATAAATAATCGATCGTTTGCTGATAGGTCATGAGAGGGATAAAGGTTTAGGGTAGAAGGTAAAAGGTGGTAGGTGTGAGGTTAAAGGTGTTGCATTCTACGACTTCAACCTTTGCCTTTTACCCTAAACCTTGTTACTGTACATTAAAATTAAACTGCACCGTTACTATGCTTTCGTCGTTGGATTTATCGAACTGCACATTTTTTAGATATTGAATGATGGCATTTGAATAGGCCGTTGCCCTGGTTGTTGAATTTTTTCCGAAGCCCACAAAAATGCCCGTTCCTGATGGAGATACTTTTACAGTAGCATAGACGGTAGCTTTGTCAAGGTCGCCTGTAAAAGAGTAGTATTTAATTATTTTCCTGTTGCCAATTACCCTCGGGCCGCCGGATTTTCCACCGGGTGTATTTCCATAGCTATCAGGCTTGCCGGATGGATCACCCGCGTCGCCTTTGCCGCCAGGCTTATTGCCTTGTGAACGGTACCCATTGTCTTCTGTCGCACCATTTCCGCTTCCGTTTCCTGGGCCATTATAAGTAACCTTTGGTTTTTGTGGTTTGGGTGCGGGTGGTGCTACAACGGGTGTAGGATTATCAGTTTTTGCCGGTTTGGTAATTGGCTTGGTAGCAATATTGGTCGTTTTTGTTTTTGTCTTTTCGGTTTTGGTCACTGGTGCTGCATCATCCTCCGCGTTTTCATCGGGCTGTATATCTTTAGCAGCCTCCTCTTTTGCAGCAGCTGCCTTTTGCGGCTGAACAGATGATTCCCGGGCAGGAGCACGTTCCCCTTTTATAAGCGGTTGCTCGGCGCCAATACCTTCTTCATTGTTACCCAGATTGATCTCCATCAGGTCTTGCGTAAGTAAAGGTTGATCCGGTGGTAGCAATATAGGCCAGGTAATCAGAAAGGCCAATATCAACAGCACACCACAAATTAGCATCGTATAAGTAAACGCTTTTTTATTCTTTTCAGCTTCGAATGTTGCCTGCATAGATACATTATAAGTCATCTCAAAGTTATTTGATTAAAATCAAACGGTGCAATACCATGCCAAAATATGTACAAGGTGTTAAACCTTTAACAAAATATTGCCCTGCTTTTGATACTTCAGAAGTAATATGTTAGCCGATTTTCCTATATAGGTACATGGGGAGCACCTTCATTAATTTAGCAATAAACCACCAACGCCGGGTGATATACGCCCTTCGTTTTTTATGTTCGATGGCAGCATAGATCAACCGGGCGGCTTTGTCTACCGGGGCCGACCAAAATTGCTTTTCCGTCTTCGCCATTTCAGTTTTTACAAATCCCGGCTGGATATCCGTTATATACACAGGTATTTTTAACCGGCTCACTTTTAAATAAAGCCCTTCCATATAAGTACTCATGTAAGCCTTGCTGGCACTGTATGCCGGCGCAAAGCTGTTACCGCGGATACTTGCGATAGAGGAGGTAGCGGCTATATGGCCCCTGCCTTCCAGCACGAAATAATTAAAAATAAAATTTACTATTTCTACAAATCCATTTACGTTGATGCGTGTAGTATTTTTGTCGATCTCCCAATCCAGGTTGCCAGAGGGTTCACCATAACCGCTATTGTAGATCAGCAGGTCCACTCCGCCCAATTGCTCGATAAGGTGCTTCAAATAACGGATATTACCTTCTTCCGTAACATCAAAGCATTCGGTGACGATGTTATTTGGAAACTCCTGCTGCAGGCTGTCGAGTAACGCTTTTCTTCTACCGGTAACGCCTATCCGCCAGTTATTTTGCGCATACAATATGGCCAGGGCTCTGCCAATACCCGAAGTGGCGCCGATGATGATTACCTTTTTCATTCTGCAGGGTTTTAGAAAACAGGTCAGGGTTTTACCGATGTGCTATCGATCGTACATGGAATAAAAGTACACTTTTTAATGAACCGAGTTCTAAGACATTTTAGGTAAAGACGCACGCGGGCTACGATCACAAGTGCTCAAAACCTGGTGAGCCGGAACTTATAGGCGCAGGGCGCTGCATGCAAGTGTTCGAAACCTGAGAGTTAATAAATTCACCAGGCGCAGGACTTCGGCCCTGTGTCTTCTTCGTTACTCCTGTTATAATTTTGAAGTATTTGTAAAAAAAATTATTGGGTATCGGGGGCTGCTTTTATCAGTAACATGGAAGACACAGGGCTGGAGCCCTGCGCCTGGTGGGTAAAGAATAATTCTTTAGGTAAACATTTCCCTCAGGAGTTAAAAAATATGTCATATCCAAATCGGATAATTGTTCCGATCACGATGATCAGAAAGAAAATGCGTATAAAAGTATTGCCTTTTAAAATAGCCAGCCTGGCGCCAAGCATAGAGCCGATGAAATTACAAATCGCCATAGGAATCGCATATTGAAAAAGAATATGGCCGCTTCCACCGAAGAAAATAATAGATCCCATATTTGTTGCCAGGTTTACAAACTTCGCATGGGCACTGGCCTTTAAAAAATCAAAGCCGAGTATGCTGATGAAAAACAACACCAAAAAACTTCCCGCCCCCGGGCCGATGAACCCATCGTAAAATCCAATGGCCATTGCAAATAGTCCGGCGTAGAACTGCTCTTTTTTTTGACTGTGTTCTTTCAGGGAAGCAATACCAAAGTCTTTTTTTGACCAGGTATAGATAGCCACTACGATCAGCATGCCAAATATCACCGGTTTCATAAAAGTATTGCTAACAACTGATACGGTTTTGGATCCTGCATAGGCTGCGATCAATGCGATGCTGCACATCAGCGCCAGTAATTTCCATTTCAGTTGCACGATCCTTGCGTATTGCAGGGCTGCCATTGAAGTACCTAAAAAAGAAGGGATCTTGGTAGTGCCAAGTAAAGTCGCTACGGGATATTTTGGAAGTATGATCAGCGTGGCCGGTGTCTGGATCAACCCTCCGCCTCCAACAATGGCATCGATGAAACCGGCGATAAACGCGGCTATACAGAGAATAAAAATTCCGTCCGGCATCATTTACTATAGTTTCTTTCTCCGAATAGCAGGCTGCCGATACGTACCATATTACTGCCCTCATCAAGCGCGATCGTATAGTCGCCGCTCATGCCCATACTGAGTATGGACAACTCTTCATTTGAATTGAACAAAGCGCTTAGTGTTGCAAATTCGCTTCTTATCAAATCCTTGTTGTCACTAAAAGATGCCATTCCCATTAGCCCGGCAACGCGTATATTTTTTAATTTATCTAAACCATTTAGCTGGCCTGCTTCCTGTGGATCAAACCCAAATTTGGTTTCTTCCTTTGCTATATGCACCTGCAGCAGGCAATCTATAATACGGTTATTTTTGACACCTTGTTTATTGATCTCTGTCAATAAAGCCAGGCTATCGACGCCATGAATAAGGTGAACGAATGGGGCAATATATTTGACCTTGTTGCTTTGGAAATGGCCTATAAAATGCCAGCGGATATCCTTTGGCAACACTGCTTCTTTATCCAACAGTTCCTGGACATAATTTTCACCAAAATCACGCTGGCCAAGGTCATACAATGCCTGGATATCTTCTACCGGTTTTGTTTTGGATACGGCAACCAGGGTAGCTTTGCCATCCAGTTCGGTCAGCAATGCGCTATATTTTTCAATATTGATATTCATAATGTATTTTTCACGCAAAGGCGCAAAGTTGTGAAAGTGCAAAGGTATTACAAAGAAATTAAGGGGATGGATGGTAGGAAAGGAAGGTTATTTTAGGATGAGGTAAATAGACTTCTCCCGGGCAGGATACAAGTTCTTTCTTCGTATTAAGGGCGCACGGGTCGCGGCCTACTTTAGAATGCTCCTGCTGATCACAATCCTTTGTACCTCGCTTGTGCCTTCATATATCTGGGTGATCTTTGCATCCCTCATCATCCTTTCAACATGGTATTCTTTTACAAACCCATAGCCACCATGTATCTGTACCGCTTCCGTAGCCGTCCACATGGCCGTCTCTGATGCGTACACTTTTGCCATACTTCCGCTGACCGTATAATCCAGTTGCTGGTCCTTTTCCCAGGCTGCTTTTAAACACAATAACCTGGCGCATTCAATTCTAGTAGCCATATCTGCCAGTTTAAATTGTATGATCTGGTGGTGCATGATCTCCTTGCCAAAAGCTTTGCGTTGCTTGCTATAAGCCAATGACCGCTCGTAAGCGCCGCTTGCAATACCCAACGCCTGGGATGCAATGCCTATGCGCCCGCCGGCCAATGTTTTCATGGCAAACTTAAACCCGAAACCGTCTGCTCCTATGCGGTTTTCTTTTGGTACTTTAACATCATTGAACAAAATGGTATGCGTATCGCTGCCACGGATACCGAGTTTATTTTCTTTTGCACCGACCACCACACCCGGCCAGCTTTTTTCTACGATAAATGCATTGATACCATGGCTCCCTTTACTCACATCCGTTTGCGCGATCACCAGGTAAACACTTGCGCTATTGCCATTCGTGATCCAGTTTTTTGTGCCATTTAATAAATAATGGTCATCCTTATCCTCAGCAGTAGTTTGCTGGGAGGTAGCGTCACTGCCAGCTTCCGGCTCACTTAGCAGGAAGGCCCCAATGTACAGTTCCCCGTCTTTTTTTCCCTGCGCCAGCGGAGTTAAATATTTTTTTTTCTGCTCCTCATTTCCATATTCCTGCAGGCCGTAACACACGAGGCTGTTATTCACACTCATACACACGCTCACACTTGCATCTACCTTGCTGATCTCTTCCATCGCCAGCACATAGCTGATCGTATCCATTCCACTGCCGCCATATTCAGGCTTCACCATCATACCCATAAAACCCAGGTCGGCTAATTTTTCAACCTGTTCCCGGGGAAATTTTTGCAATTCATCCCTTTCGATCACGCCAGGCAGGCATTCCGTTACTGCAAAATCCCTGGCCGCTTTTTGGATCATTAAATGTTCTTCTGAAAGTTGGAACTGCATAGCAATTAATTTAATAAACACAAAAATAAGGCTTCAAAACTAATGACTGTTAGTTTATTTGACTTTTTGTTTCCTGGGATGTTCCCGGATTCCCACTGCTGGAAAATAATGATTTTACCCGTTTATTCAGGTTGGATTTGGTTAAAAAAACTGCAACTAATTCATTGCTAACTACTTTAGTATTGCTATATTTGATACCCGATGTATGCAATTGTAGATATAGAAACAACCGGCGGTTAT
>JBDSLD010000301.1:0-26573 GCA_039916545.1 Ferruginibacter sp. | reverse complement strand
CACTTGCGCCTGCCATCCAACACTCATGCCCGGTCATTGATTTAGTTGAACTGACTAACGGCTTGCTTGTTCCAAACACTTCATCAATTGCTTTGGCTTCACTAAGGTCACCTGCCGGCGTGGATGTGGCATGTGCATTTATATAATCAACTTCTGAAGCGCCCAGCCCTGCATCCTTCAATGCCATGTTAAGCGACCTTACCGGACCATCTACAGTAGGATTGGAAATATGCCCTCCATTTGAAGAAAACCCATACCCGATCACTTCACCTAATATCGGGGCGCCTCTTTTCAATGCGGATTCAAGACTTTCCAAAATTACCGTGGCCCCGCCCCCGCTTGGCACCAGTCCATCACGGTCCCGGTCAAAGGGCCGGGATGCTTTTTCAGGAACCGACTCCAAAATTGAAAAAGCTGACAAAGCATCAAAAGAACCCATCGAATACTTATTGATCTCCTGCGCGCCCCCACAAATTATACAGTCCTGCAGCCCTGATTTTATAAAATGATATCCAATACCGATTGAATGTGAACCACTCGCACAAGCTGCACTGATGGTAAGATTGATACCGCGTAATTTAAAGATCGTCGCCAGGTTCATAGTCACGGTGGAGTTCATTGTCTGGAAAACAGACCCTGATCCTACGAGCATCGTATCTTTCTTATCCCGGATAATATCATTCGTTTCAATGACCGATTTCGCTGAACTATCATTGCCATACAAAATTCCAACCTCATGGTGATTCATATAATCCTGGTCGATGCCGGCATTTTTCAATGCTTCCATTGCAGAGACATACGCGTACTCGCCCTGTTCAGGCAGCATTATGCGCGCCCTCCTATCCAATGAACCTCTCAGGTCAGGCTTTTCCAGGTAGCCGGTCAAACCAGAACGGTAGCCAAAATCCTTTCGGTCCTGGTCAAGTATGATACCGGACCTGCCTTTATACAACGAGTCCGTAACCTCCTGGAGATTTTTTCCGATACAGGAATAAATACCCATGCCTGTGATCACAACCCTATTCATATGTTAGCCTGAGCCAGCATTTAATGATGTAATAAAAATATCTATTGTATTCAAACATTTCCGGCTAATGTATATAAAACGCTGTAAATGTATGATGTGTTGTTGTAAAAGTGTTTTTTTGTGCAGGTATTTGGTCGTTTTTACGGATCGCAGCTATGGCAAAATATCAGGAATACAATCCCCCGTTTACATTGATAACTTCTGCAGTAATATAACCCGCCTCCGGCGATACCAGGAAACCTACCGCATGGGCGACTTCCTCAGGCAATCCAAACCGCCTGACCGGGATCATTCCTTTTAATTCATTTTCATCCAATCCCTCGGTCATATCAGTTTTAATAAAGCCGGGTGCAACCGCATTGACTGTCACGTTCCTTTTTGCTACTTCCTGCGCCAATGCTTTTGTGGCACCGATGACACCTGCCTTTGCCGCTGAATAATTTGTCTGGCCCGGCAACCCTTTTAAACCTGAAAGCGATACCACGTTTACGATCCTGCCATATCGCCGGCGCAGCATACTATTTACTACGATACGGGTAACATAAAAAAATCCGTCCAGGCTGGTCCTGACCACAGATTCCCATTGTTCGTCCTTCATCCACATCATCAGGCCATCATCCTTTACACCTGCATTATTTACCAGCACCTCAATATATTTGTCTGCATTTTTTTCCGTCCAGCCTTCCAGTTGCGTTTGTACCTGTTCTTTACTGCCAACATCAAATTGTAAAATCTCACCCTGACCGCCTTTTTCCTTTATCCTGCTAAGCGTGTTATTTGCTTCTGTTTCGTTGCTTTTATAATTAACGATCACATAGTATCCCATTTCCGCCATTTTATAACAAACGGCGCGGCCGATGCCTCTTGATCCCCCGGTAACTAATGCGCATTTCATTTTAGTAGCCCTCCAATATAATGTAAGATTTTGTTTACTGTAAGTTCAACAGACTGCTGCCGTTGGCCGCCGCAATGGTGCCGGCATTAAAAGATATTACCGGGTCTGAATTTTCAAAATAAGTTTTAACCTTTTCCAGGTCCTTATATTTTGGCAGGTCCTCTATGAATTTAGGAAATATTTTCCGGATATCATTGTACACCTGCTGCGTATTGGGCGACAGCCGGGGAACGCAATCGAGGTAGTCAATGGCTTGTAAGACTGTCATCATTTGTATGGCAAGTACCTCGAACGAGTTATCAATTACTCTTTTTGTCATCAATGCCGCGTTACAGCCCATGCTCACAATATCCTGGTTATCATTATTGTTAGGAATGCTATGTACATACATTGGGAAGGATAAGGTCTGGTTTTCGGCTACGGTTGAAGTAGCGGTGAATTGCATGCCCTGCATTCCAAAATTAAATCCCAAAACCCCCAGGTTTACAAAGGGTGGAAATTTATGGTTCAGTTTTTCATTCAGCAGGTAATTGAGCTGCCTTTCCGAAAGCATGGATAATTTAGTAATGGCTATTTTTAATTTATCCATTTCAAGGGAAACATAGTCGCCATGAAAATTGCCTCCATGAAATATATTTTCATTTTGGTGATCGATCACGGGATTGTCGTTTACAGAATTCAATTCATCCACCACTACTTTTTCAGCCTGGGCGATGGTATCGAATATGGGTCCGAGCACTTGTGTTACACAACGCAGGGAATAGTATTCCTGTACCTTGTCCTGGAAAACTTCCTGGTCGAGGTTGTCCGGGTTATATAAATGTTCCGAACGGTCACGGATCATTTTACTGTCTTTCAAAATATCACGGAGCATAGCAGCGATCCTGTTCTGCCCGGTATGCCGTTTTACAATATTCAATTCGTAGGAATAATGGTCATCGAATGCCTCAACGATCTCGTTAATCATTGCCGATAACATCACGGACCATTCCAATAATTTATTCGCCTGTATGATATTGACCATTCCGATACCGGTCATGGCCGACGTGCCGTTCAAAATAGCCAGGCCTTCCCGGATATGGATAGACAGCGGTTTTATTTTTAGGCGCGCGTAAATTTCTGCAGCAGGCGACACCTGGTTCTCATAAATAACTTCCCCTTCACCTATCAATGCCAACGCCAGGTGCGCCAGCTGAACAAGGTCACCGCTGGCGCCAACGCCACCATGTTCGTAAATGCATGGATATACATTTTTATTGATAAGGTCCTTTAAAAGTTCAATGATTTCGATATGAACCCCGGAATACGCCTGTATCAAACTATTTAAACGGGCGATCATTACGGCTTTGACCAAAACCGGTGACATTAGATTTCCACCCCCGGAACTATGGCTCCTGATCAGGTTGTACTGGAGCTGTAAAAGGTTTTCTTCGCTTACCTTATATTGTGCCATGGGGCCAAATCCCGTGTTGATACCATAGATCAGCTTGTTGGCCGAGAATTTTTGCAGGAAAAGATAATTTACTCCTACTTTCTCAATAGCCGCGGCGTCTAACACAATCCCCTTTTCTTTAAATAAAATATCAGAAAAATCATTTAAAGTAAGGGCGCTATCTCCAACATGTACCATGGGCCAATTTTATTAAATCAAATTATTTTATTGCAAAAGGGGCAAAATTATAATAAAGATTTTAGATTTTAATTTTTTGTATAATTGGTTCCGAAAGATATCAAAATAATCGAATTACCGCTGGGTTCTACTGGTTGATTATTCTTCCGTCAACAGTGCCAAATTAATGCAGACAACTGAAATATAGATTTATTTTGGTGATTTATGCCGATTTATTAATTGCTGTTCTTTTTTGATTTCAAAAAAATAAAATAGTTTTACTTTATTATTAAATCAAATAAAGCCAAATGAAAATTTTATTTACCAGTGCGGTGGTTTGTACGCTGCTATTTCAATCGGTGGCGTCTCATGCCCAAAAATTGAAACTTACCGATGGGGACCTGTCTGTATTAAAAGATGAAACCTCTATCAATTTTGAATTTGCCTACGACAACATGGCTGTTGGCAAGTTTGACACCGAGAAGGAATACATCGACAAAAAGACGGCGGAATACAATAAGAAGGAAGCTGGTCGCGGTGACAACTGGGCCAAAAGCTGGGTGAATGACCGCCAGTCGCGCTTTGAACCAAAGTTCATAGAATTATTTACCAAGGCGAGCGAATGGTCACAAAGCAAAACGGCGAAGTACACCATCATCTTCAAAACCAAATTTACCGAGCCGGGTTACAATATCGGTATCGTACGGAAAAATGCAAAGATCGATGCGGATGCAGTGATCGTTGAAACGGCCAACAAAAGCAAGGTGATTGCCACCATTACTGTAGAAAATGCTTTGGGAAGAACTTTTGGCGGGTACGACTTTGATACCGGCGACAGAATTGGCGAAGCTTACGCCGATGCCGGCAAGGCTTTAGGAAAATTTATTAAAAAGAAATCATAATTGGTTAAATTATCCAAACGTAATAAAGGCTATCTAACAGGTAGCCTTTATTATTTTAACATCCACCATAGTTACCCGATTTTGGAAAATAGTCAAAAGCATTACCTTTGCAGGGTGAAATTTCTAACGCTGATATTGGCCCTGTATATTTTAGTGCTACCCTGCCTGCCCTGTACGGATACGAGCGAATGTCACAAGGATTCAACAACTTCCATTACCGTATTATCCGGCCACGAAAATCACCCGCAGGAAAATGAAATTTGCAACCCGTTTTGCAGTTGTGCATGTTGCGGACATATTGTTACTACAAATTTTCAACCTAATAAAATTATGGCCTGCAGGATTTTCCCACAACAACAGTTGCAATATTTTTACGAAAACGTTTCCCTTTCTTCCGACTTCTTCGGTAATATCTGGCAGCCGCCAAAATTTAGTTAATGAACGTAAATAGCGGTCTCCCGCTTTAATGAGGTGCTGTTGCGCCCATACACCTAATAAATTTTCATTTAGCTAATAATAAATCATGCGAAAAATAACTTCGTTGCTATTGGCAACGGTATTTCTATATACGGCGGGTGCCCAAAATATTTTCAACACGGTGATCCGGGACGGCAAAACATTATTGCCTGTTGCAGGGGCAAATGTGGTTTGGCAAAATAACAAAAGTGGAATCGTTTCCACCAGTACGGGTTTGGTCCAATTCACGAATATTCCCGATGGGAAACAGGTATTTATTGTTAGTCATACCGGTTATGAAACACAGCGTGCCGCGTTCATTTTTCCATTGGTAAAAAATGACACCCTTGAAATTTTGCTAAATACGGAGGAGACCGGTTTGAGCGAGGTGATCGTGCAAAGCACCCGGACAAGCCGGACCATCAAAAATACACCTACGAGAATCGAGACCATCGATGGAGAAGAACTGGACGAAAAAAACAATATGCGGCCGGCAAATGTATCCATGCTTTTGCACGAAAGTACCGGTTTGCAGATACAACAGACTTCCGCAACGAGTGGGAACGCAAGCATCAGGATACAGGGTTTGGATGGCCGGTACACGCAGTTGCTAAAAGATGGTTATCCCAATTTCGGGAATTTTGCCAGCGGCCTGAGCGTGCTGGAGATACCGCCACTGGATCTTAAACAGGTAGAAATAATAAAGGGGCCGGCTTCCACTTTATATAGTGGCGGCGCCATTGCGGGGGTTGTAAATTTTATCTCGAAGACGCCGAAAGAAAAGTTGGAAGCGGATATGATCTTCAATCAATCGAATATTGGTCAAACAAATTTAGGCGCCTACTTTTCACAAAAAAGAGGAAAATTTGGATATAGTTTCCTGGGATCTTTTAATTATCAAAAGGCTTATGACGTTGATGAGGACGACTTTTCTGAACTGCCGAAAAGCAATAATTTCACCCTTAACCCGAGGTTATTTTATTACCTGGATTCCACGACAACATTGATACTGGGAAACAGCTTTACCAAAGGCAGCAATACAGGGGGCGATATGGAGGTGATCCGTAAAAATGCCGGTACGGGACATACCTGGTTTGAGAAAAATGAAACCATCCGGAATACAACCACATTAGAGTTTGATAAAAAATTCCGGAACAGGGCGAGCGTAACGTTGAAACAAAGCCTGGGAATTTTTGACAGGCACATCGATATTCCGGGTTACAACTTTTCCGGTTTAAATACAAATAGCTACACCGATCTGTCGCTGATATTTTTTAAACGAAATCATACAATGATCAGCGGATTAAATGTCATTTTTGATAAGTTCCGGCAGGAAGACACCAGTAGCTTAAATGCGCGATCCATTACCAGCGGCGCCTATTTCCAGGATACCTGGGATGTCAGCGGCAAGGTGAAGATTGAAAGCGGCATCAGGCTGGATAACGTTGGCTACAGGAATATCAATTATTCCAGGAGTCAAACATTTTTATTGCCGCGGGTTTCTGTGCTGGTAAAGTTAACGGACCGGCTCAGTTCCAGGATCAGCGGTGGGTTGGGATATAAAACACCTACTATTTTTACGGAGCAAACTGAAAGCACGCAATACCGGAATATTTTGCCTTTAGATAAGGTGGCTTCCGAAAAAAGTATTGGCGGAACAGCGGATGTCAATTACAGCGGCCAAATTGCAGTGGGGTTGACATTGAGTGTTAACCAATTGTTTTTTTATACGGTAATTAATAAGCCATTGGTTTTAAATCCCGACAACCAGGGGCATTATTATTTTTCCAATGCGGTGAAATCCGTTGTAAGCAATGGATTTGAGACAAACCTTAAGTTCATTTATAAAAGTGACCTTAAACTATTTGTCGGGTACACATTTACGAATGCCAAGGCGGGCTATTTGCCGGGCAACCAGTATTTGCCATTGGTGCCGAAGAATAAACTGAACCTTACGATGATGTATGAAAAAGAAGACAATTTTAAATTGGGGATAGAAGGTTATTTTACTGATCGCCAGTATTTGTACAATCGTTTTAAAACCTCGTCCTTTTGGGAGTTTGGCTTTATGGCGCAAAAGACTTTTAACAAGATCTCCTTTTTTATAAATTTTGAAAACTTCACGGATGAGCGCCAGAGCAAATACAAAACAGTTGTAAATCCGCCACATGATAATCCGACTTTTGACGATATATGGAACCATACGGAAGGCTTTGTGGTGAATGGTGGAATGAAGGTTAAATTTTAGGCTAATGCAGTTGCATTGTTCCGGGCTGGGCGCTTTTCTGCCGCAGGGCAATATCCGCGAAAGTCCGCGGCAATTACTTAATAGGTGATATTTAGCACAAGTACGTCCCAGCGGGGTTTTCACAGCATACCCGATAAGTTACAAAAGTGTCATCCGTGAAACCCTGCTGTAGAAAAGCGGCACTAATGAACATACTGCCATTTTAAATTAGCAATATCCGGAAGTCCGCGGCAATTACTTCATAGGTGATATTTAGCACAAGTACGTCCAAGCGGGGTTTTCACAGCATACCCGATAAGTTACAAAAGTGTCATCCGTGAAACCCTGCTGTGGAAAAGCGGCATTAATGAACAAACTGCCATTTTAAAATGGGCTAACTTCAACACATGGCGATAAAGTTTAAACACAGCGATTCTTTCTCCACCTATTTCATCACTTTTACCTGTGTTGAATGGCTTTCATTATTTGAGATCTCACAAACTTACAATAGCGTTTACAAATGGTTTGCAATTTTGAAAACAACGTACAATGCGGATGTTGTCGCTTATTCGATCATGCCAAATCATCTACATATCATCCTCCATTTTCATGAAACTGGTTTTAATTTAAATACAATTGTTAGTAATGGTAAAAGATTTTTGGCTTATGAAATTATAGCGCAACTGGAATTGTCAAAAAATACAGATATGCTGAATATCTTAGAAAAATTGGTGGTAATAAGGGAAAAGAGCAAGGGGCAGGTTCATAAGGTCTTTAAAGAATCATTTGATGCGAAGGCGATTTATTCACATAAATTTTTGATGCAAAAAATTAATTACATCCATAATAATGCGGTCAGCGGGAAGTGGATGCTTGCGAAGGATTTTACTGAGTATGAGCATAGCAGTGCTTCGTATTATGAAACACAACTGGTAAAACATTTCAGGCCATTGCACTATTTAGATTTATAGCGCTTTTCTGCAGCAGGGTTTCACGGACGGTACTTTTGTAACTTATCGAGCCTGCTGTGAAAACCCCGCTGGGACCTACCTGTGGTGAAACCTGGATAGTCAGGTATTTCAGAGAGTTAGCTTATTCCTAGTTGGGCGCTTTTCTTATCGAACCGATGTGAAAACCCTGCTGGGACCTACTTGTGGTGAAACCTGGATAGTCAGGTATTTCAGAGTGTTAGATTATTTCGGGTTGAGCGCTTTTCTACAGCAGGGTTTCACGGGCGGTACTTTTGTACTTTTTAGAGCCCGCTGTGAAAACCCAGCTGGGACCTACTTTTGGTAAAACCTCGATAGTCAGGTATTTCAGAGTGTTAGATTATTTCGGGTTGAGCGCTTTTCTTATCGAACCGATGTGAAAACCCCGCTGGGACCTACTTGTGGTAAAACCTCGATAGTCAGGTATTTCAGAGTGTTAGATTATTTCGGGTTGAGCGCTTTTCTGCAGCAGGGTTTCACGGACAATACTTTTGTAACTTATCGGGTATGCTGTGAAAACCCTGCTGGGACCTACTTGTGGTGAAACCTGGATAGTCAGATATTCAGAGAGTTAGCTTATTCTGGGTTGGGCGCTTTTCTTATCGAACCGCTGTGAAAACCCTGCTGGGACCTGCTTGTGGTGAAACCTGAATAGTCAGGTATTTCAGAGTGTTAGCTTATTCCGGGTTGGGCGCTTTTCTTATCGAACCGCTGTGAAAACCCCGCTGGGACCTGCTTGTGGTGAAAATCGACGCCAAAAGATTCCTCTACCCTCTCCTGTCAATAAACCTTACTGCCTTTCTGCCAGACTCGGGGAACTGCATCTTTTGTATCTCTCCTGGCGTTACATAGTGAATGTGTGGGCTTACTCTTAACCTGGCCTGCAAATAGGCTCTTATTTTACGGTCTGTTTCTTCTGAATTGTTTACGGGTACCAGGTGAAGCAAAACTTCATCCAGTCCTATTTCATTCAGGTATACTTCGGCTACGTAGTCCTGCACGTCTTCCATTTCATGGAGCAAATCGAATAAAGCGGGCGGATAGAGCGTTGTTCCCTTGTATTTGATCATCTGCTTTTTTCGTCCCACGATCGGTGATAAGCGGATCGTAGTTCTGCCACAGCCACACGGCTCATCAAAATAATGACAGATATCGCCGGTTTTATAACGTAGCAGAGGCATTCCTTCCACACCTAATGTGGTGATGGTTACTTCTCCGGGTTGCCCTGGTTTTACCTGGACATCGTTCTCATCCAACAGTTCAACGATCAGCAATTCCGGTTGGTGATGCCCGCCCCTGCCGGCTTCGCACTCGGTAAAGGCGGTCTGCATTTCCGTAGAAGCGTAAGT
The DNA here is from genome assembly GCA_039916545.1 of Ferruginibacter sp. Classification (GTDB taxonomy): domain Bacteria; phylum Bacteroidota; class Bacteroidia; order Chitinophagales; family Chitinophagaceae; genus Ferruginibacter. The sequence goes on along the minus strand of JBDSLD010000301.1, from coordinate 17,119 downwards.
CGAAAACAATTGTATATCCCATGCTTCTGTAATTTTTTTACCCAGCATATTATAAGAAAAATCGGTATGTCGGATATTTTCACCTATGCAAATGGCTTTTTTTACAGATGATCGGTTGATATCAATATGGTGCTCTTTCGAAAACAGGATCAGTTTTACAATAAAGGAGGGAACGGCTACAATAGCTGTCGGTTTAAGGCGCAAGATAGTTTCCCATTGCAAAGATGGTACGCCCGGACCGAGGCGTATGACGCCGGCGCCTAATTTCCGAATGCCCGAATAGTAAGCCATTCCCGCCATGAACTGGCGATCAAGCGTAAGCATAAGTTGGTAAATATCATCCGGTGATCCTCCTGCGCATAAAAAAGAAGCGTATTCATTATAAGCTAACCGATCCAAATCACTTTCTGTCAGCGATATAGTAACCGGGCTTCCCAATGTACCGGACGTTGAACTGTATTCAATGACCTTGTTGCGGGGCACGCAGAGGAAATCATCATTGTGCAACTGAAGGCTTTCTTTACCAGTCGTGGGGATTTTTGAAAGATCCTCAAGCGTCTTAATCCCGGCCAGATTAACCTGGTTAGCGGAAAATAGTTGTTTGTAAAAAGGGGAATGTTGATCCAGGTAAACCAATAACTCCTGCAGTTTTGTTTCCTGCAACTGCCGGGTGATATCTTTGGACTGGTAGGCTATTTTGATTGAATACATAATTACTGCTCTATAATTACAACGGCCGAGGCAATGGTTTTTAAATGGGTTAGGGAAACGGAGATATTTGTATACTTCATGGCGGCAACTGTCCGCGAAGTTTCACCCGTTAAAACCAATACCGGTTTTCCCTTTTCATCATTTGTGATTTCAATTTCATTAAAAGCGGTGCCATTGAGCCAACCAGTTCCGAGCGCTTTAAAAAAGGCTTCCTTTGCGGCAAAACGCGCGGCATAATGTTCAAACCTATTTGCCTTTGCTTCGCAATATTCAATCTCTTTCTTTGAAAATACCAGTTCCCGGAAACCGGACTCTCTGGCAATCTTACTTGCAACCCTTTCTACCTCGATCATATCCATTCCCAATCCGGCAATCATAATTATTTAATTAATTTGTTTGTGCAAAGCCTGATCCTGTCCCTGATATGGTCCTCTTCTTTGCGGGTAGCAATCTCTTTTGTGAGACCGGTTTTGTAAACGGCCAGGGCTTTTGCCAATTGCTTCTTTTTATATAAATAATCTCCCGCCAAAATATACGAATTGTAATAGTTAGGATTACTGGCCAATAAACTGTCCGTATCTATTTCTCCGCCATCTGCTATCCGTTGCTTAAAGGACCTGAACATTTCGAAATTTTTAAATGCAGGGGTCAACAGGAAGGAATCGGGCGCTACGGTAAGACTGGCCTCTGAAATTTCCCGGTCCTGTTGCATGCCTTTTAACGCAAACACTTTTTTCAAATCGTAGGCAACGTATTCACCCAGTTGCCAGGGAGATGTTGACACCCAAACCAATAATTTTTTAGGTTCAAAAACAACGGAATGATGGGCCAGTAATTGGTTGATGGCCTTTTCATTTCCCATGCCGATATCAGTGTTTTTCAGTCCCTTTTGATCCCGCAGGATGGCAATGGTTTTTTGCACCGTATTCTGCCCATTTGCTTTTAATAGTTCCATCAATCTTTGATACCGGTAAGCGGAAGCGCTTTCATTCAACTGCTGAATATTTTCTTTTGAATTAACCAGGGCCTTACTTTGGAAATGATTGGTACAGACAATGTAATCCTGGTGCGGATCATATACGTCCAGGTTATCGGGTGTTTTTTCAATCAACACCGCTTTGTTATCTTCCGCCGATGCTACCAGGAATGATTCGGATACAAACATCTTTCTTTTTTTCGCGATCGCCACGGCTTCGGATATGTTTTTCGCATACTGCAATATTTCCCTGGTGACCAACGATACCGGTGTGGCCGATGCAGAAGGTATCTTTGTTTTAGCCGCGTTGATCGTAACCGCCAGCCCCTTTTCATTCATGCCGGAAACTGCGCCAATAAAACCACCCCAGGAGATAGTCATAAATTTATAGCCGACCGTTGGATTTTGGAACTCTACAATTTTATCTTCAGCAAATTTATCACCTACATAAAAATCAAAATTTCTTCCGATGATCATGGTACTATCTGCAGATTTTGCATCCCAGGTGCCAAAGGAGGTACAGCCGACCAGCGCCAGGTTTTGCAAGGCGTGGCCGATATCGTGGGCCGCATGATAATTCAATATGCGCTGGTAATTCGATCCGAGGTACTGGTATTTATCAGAGGCCGACTGCGAGATGCCAAAGATCTCCTGCTTGTATTCTTCTGTTACATTTTTGTCAAGGTCACGGTTGAACCAGCCGATAAAATATTTTAGAAATTTCCGGTACGACTGTGAAGGGATCATTCTGCTGATCTGCTCGCTAAAATGGTCTTCCTGGCGAACCACCAACTCTTTTGTCAGTTTGCCATTGAAAACGCCCCGCTCGGAAGCATCGCCCTCTACATACAACTCATATAATCCGCTCTTACTTTTTCTGAACCAGTTATTTTGTAAGGTGTAAAATCCCTTGCTCACTTCTGTTCGCTCCTGGTGCAGACTGCTCTCCTCTTTTAACTTAGGCGTTTTCACGCTTGATACAGATACAATGTAAATGATAAGTATGGTGAGTAATAATAAAAATCCACCAAAAACATACAGCACCCTCCGCCAAAATTTTCTTCTTCTAAGCATTTTTTATTTTTTCAATGATACTTTCATTACCCATAAAATCAATACAGGTAACCAACCCGCTCATGGCGGCACCTAATATCCCATGTAAATTAAGATTTTGCCCTGTAAAATAAAGATTGGGCAATTTGGTTCGCGGGGAGACCAGGGTTTTTATTGGATCCCGGTAATCTTTAACAATTCCATACATCGATCCGTCGCCATTACCGATATAATCCCGGTACGAGAGTGGCGTAGCCGTGTAATAAGTTTTAATACCAGCCCTCAAACCCGGAAATTTTTCTTCCACTAATGAGATCAATCTTTCTGCCTTTTCCCTCTTAAACAGATCATAATCCGTTCCGCGGTCCTCTGTTTCGGAAACGGTGTTAAAGGTATTTTCCCATTGCTTTACCTCATCATATCGCATGTAAGCCAATATGGTCATAGAACCTGCATATGCTTCATTTTTCCCTTCGCCAAAAAACACTACATAACCAAGGGGCCAGTTTTCCAGGGTATAATCGGGCATGGACCAAACATGCCCTTCTTTAAAATAATAGTAATTGTGCTGGTGATATTTAATTGTATCCTCTTTAAATATGATATTGACCGTAAAATTGGAGATGGAATTCTCGAGACTTTTAAGCCGGTTGCGGAAAGCATTTTTTATAAGGTCAGTGTCCGTCATCTCAAGCGTTTTCACCGGGTGGATATTTGAAATAAAATATTTACCATATACCCGATTATCACCGCCGGTATCTACATGGCTTACTTTACCATCTTCCACCACTATTTTTTTTACTTCACAGTTTCTTTTGATAACGCCTCCCCTGCCATGAATATTCTTTGCCATAAATTTACCGATCTGTGATCCGCCATCAATGCATTTCCAGGAACTTTCGATATAGCTGTTCAAGATCATTGCATGTACATAAAAAGGCGTTTTTCCCGGCTGACCGGCGTATAACATATTATTACCCACCAATACTGCCTGCAATTTTGTATCGTCGGTAATCGATTCAACAAAGGCCCTGGTATCAATTTCCATCACTTCCGCTTTTTCCGAAAAACTGCCGCCTGTCCTCAGGTTGTATAAAGGAAACCTGCTACAGACTTCTTTTATCTTATCACAATAAAGCCTGAGCGCAATTTCTTCATTTGGGAAATCAACCAATAATTTATCAATAAAATTTTCATATCCCTGGGCAAATACATATTCCTTTTCATCATTGTCCGTAATAATCTTATCAAACACATCCAACTCCATTCTTTTTAATTTCAACTTGTCCATTATGCCGAGGTATTGAAACACCTGGTATAAGTTTTGCCCTTTATCGAGTCCACCCAAATAATGTACGCCTGAGTCAAAGATCACCCTGTCCCTGACATAGGTTTGCAGGCAACCGCCGATCTGTTTATTTTTTTCCAGGATGCAGACGCTGTAGCCTTCACGGCTTAGCACATCACCACATACAAGGCCGCCCATGCCGCTTCCAATAATTACGATATCATAGTGGTTGGTCGTCAATTTGCTGCATCCATTTTTAATAAATATATGATGTTTGACGTGAATTTTGATTCATCTATTTCACTATAGCCAATGCTCTTTCGGGCCGCAATTTCCTTTACGAGGTTGCCCGGCAAAAAAGATAACCCCTTGTCGGTAGTTTTATTAAATGCGAAAAGCCTCGTCGAAAAAAATTCCGTGAGCCTTGTACCGGAATGCCTTTTTTTCATATCCGAATTAGCATCCCTTATGATGATCGTTCCATTGGGTTGCAGGTTATCGATGCATTTTTCTATCAGTTTTATTTGTTCGCCTGGCTGCAAATAATGAAGCACGTCCGAGAGAATGATGCCATCGTATTTTTCGAACGTATACTCCAACGCATTTACAAAATAAAAATTGGTGTTCGCGGACCGGTCGAAACAATGATTGGCGGTTTTTATTTTTTCTTCATCGTAATCAATGCCGGTAATGTTCCTTTGATCGCCCGTGAAATGTAGCATATACGACAGGAAACCATAACCACAGCCAATATCCAGCAATTTTCCTTTTCCTGGAAGAAGGTCATTAAATAACCTGTAATTTTTTTCCAGGGATAGTTTAACCTTCATGTACCATTCCAGTTCCGGCCCTTTGTAAAGATAATTGTAAATAAGCCGCCCCCTGAAATAGGCTGGTTGCTCAAGATGAGTAATGGCCTTTTGATACTCTTCCCTGAAATAACGCCCAACACCTTTTGCTGTTGCTGAATAACCAACCCCGAATTGTTCATCGCCGGGTTTTATCCTTGGTAAAAGCGATAGGGTAATCTTTCCATTTTTCAATAAAAAATCACCTTTGGTCATGGTATAACCGGATCCATGGATCAAGATGGGCAGGATATCCATTTGCAACTTTTCCGCCAGGTAAAATGCCCCTTTGTGAAAGCGTTTGATCTGGCCATCTGCCGAGCGGGTACCTTCGGGAAATATTACCACGGAGTAACCTAATTTCACTCTTTCCGCAATTAATTCAACACTGTTCTCTACCCCTTGTTCTACCGGGAAATAATCCGCCATTCTTACTACCGCGCCAAACACGGGTGAGTTCCATACCCAGTTATTGGTAAAAAGGATAAGTTTTGGATGCAGCATCACCATTGATAAAATATCAAGGAACGACTGGTGATTGCAAACTATAATTGCCGGGCGGGAAAAATCTTCCTGCTGCGGATTGATGACCGTTTTTTTTACATTGAACATAATGTACATGAGCGACCAGCAGACCTTCGATAAAATTTTATGAAAGACCAGTTTTCCTTTTTCCTTACTAAACGGATTTAACCTGGAAAAAATCAATCCCAATATGGTTAAAAATAATGCGCCTGATACAAAATAACAAAATGCAAATGCTGATCTGAGAAAGCCCGTTAACGTCCAGGGGAACCGCTTTTTTTGCACCCTGTTTTTAATCAGGATCGCAAATAAAAAAGGTATCAATATCTGCGACATTAATACTACAGAAACGATCCCGATAATTGAAATTAAAGCAATAGATCGCAAGGCTGGGTGTTGGGCAAAAATCAGCACGCCCAGGCCGGCAATAGTTGTGATGGCTGAAAGAAAAATAGAGGATTTGTAAGACGAAAGGTTTTTCCTGCCTGTCTTATATTCCCTCAGCAATCCGTCCATAATGAAAAGGCTGTAGTCGTCTCCCAAACCAAATACCAGGGCGGATACGATGATATTGATAATGTTGAACTTTATTCCAAATATGCCCATGATACCCAGTATCCATATCCAGGAAATAAACATCGGGATGAAAGATACCAGGGTGAGTTCGATGCGGCCATAAGTAAGCAGCAGTACAAAAAATACCAGCAGGGAAGACATCAAGGCGATACTGGTAAAATCAGCATTGATGATACCGACAAACTTCTCCGTAAGGTATTGTTTGTCGACCACCGTTACTGCAGGGTTATTTTCAAAGGCCCGGTATATTACATTTTTTTTATCCGCGGCGCATTTAACCAACGTCACTACAGTTGAATGACCGGGCATTTCTGTGATATAATCATCCAGGAAACTTTTTCTTACAGCAGCCATTTGGTCAGCATCTACCAATTCAAAGTTTTTATTTAACAGGCTTTTAAAATTGTCAAAAGCGGATGATCTAAATCCCAGTGCGGCTCCCTCTTTTTCAAGCATGCCCAATAGTTGTTGCTTCTTTTCGGCGGTCCAGTAATCTTTCCAGCGACTGATGCGCTGCTGTTGTAACCCATCGGAAATGATAAGGGAAGAAACGCCGGAATATTTTTTTACCACGCCGCTGTCCTTCAACCGGTCAATCTGGGTAACGATCTTTTCATTGTTTACCAATGCTTCATTTAAGGTTTTTCCTTCGGTGACGAGGTAGACAGACTTTAACGCATATTCATTTATTTTATTCAGGCCGTACTCCGATCGTTTTAATTTATCCGACATAAAATTCATGCGTTCGAGGTCGGATTCAAAACTCACATTGCGGGCGGTGTACGCAAAAAAAATCGTGCATGCGAGGATGACGAGCACGATATATTTATTATACTCGGGATGATAAGCGGCCATCTTGTCGATCCAGGATAATTGTGTAGCCACATGATCCTGCTGCTCTTGTTTGGAAGCGATAAAATGCGGCAAAAAAATAAGCGAACTAAGCGAGGCGCCTACCAAACTGAAGGCGGCAAAAAGGCCCAGGTCCTTTAGCATTTCTGACTCCACAAACTCCAGGCAAAGAAAACCACCGATGGTAGTAAGACTGCCAATGGTCAAAGGAAATGCGAGGTCACTGATTACCTCTTCGATACTTTTTGTATGCCGGTAATGGTTAAATAAATGCAATGAATAATTAACGGCGATACCCAATATCACGGAACCTGTACCCAAGGCGATCACTGATATACTACCCTTAATAAAATACACCGCTGCTAAAGAAAATAGCGCGCCGAATACAACAGGAATAAGGATAATAAAAGGCGCCCGTTTTTTCCGGAAATACAAACCCAAAAAAATGATGATAAAAAGAACGGTAATCCCCTGGGTTAGCAAAGAATCTTTTCTTAATTGCAAGGCATTGCCTACCGAAACTGCGGTGGCTCCAAAATAAGCCGCGGTGGCACCGTTGACCGTGGTTGTGCCAAGACTATCTATTACCTCGTCCAATCCTTTCAGCAGCAACGCATTTTTCCCGGTGTTATTTGGGGGGTAAGCCGGTTGAATGAACATTACCAGGTTGCGGTGGTCCTTCGTTACAATATAGCTGTCAAACAATTCGAAATTTTCATCATATTGTAATTGCTGTAACTTTTTTAATCCTAAAAAACTGATGCCGACCGGATCATTACTGATCATGCTTTTCAATGCAAATCCCGCAGGGGAAGTAAGCGTTCTGAAATCCTGCTGTAATGTTTCTTTTAATTTATCCGGCGCAATAAGGCTGTCGATGGCCTGGTAATCATTGTCATTTAAATAAATAGGTAAGTGTTCATTGACGGTGCCAAACAGCGCCAGGGCCAGGCTATCATCTACCTTATAATTTATTTTGGCGATGTAATTTTGAAGTTTGCCTTCGATGGCGGTTACAAACCTATCGGCAAAAGCGACCAGGCTATCAGGCTCCGGTGTTGCATTAGAATCTTTCAGTGAAACCGTTACAACCAGTTTATCAATAAACTTGGAATTTTTAAAAACCTGGTTTAGCTGATCGGTTTTTTTATCTTTTGGTAAAATTTTTGAAATATCTTCTTCAAATTTTAGCTGCAGGGCAAAATAACCTGCCAGCACAAAACTCAGCAGGAATGTGGTAAAAAAGACCAGGCGGTTTTTTTCAAAATACCTGTAAATACCTAAAAAGATTTTTGCCATTTAAAATTACGGTTACCCTGTAAGAACAGATTTGCGTTTAAATAATTTCAATAACATAAAAGTAAATAAACCAACTGCTACACCGGCCAAAATTGCCAATGTAACACTTCCGTAAATATATTGTTGCAGGTTTTTTTTGATTGATTCCAGGGTGATTGAACTGTTAAACTCAAGGTTAGCCGCATTGTCACCCAACCAGAAAGCACCTGTTTTATAACTTAAAAATATGATCACGGGTATCATCGGCGGAATGCTGATATTAGCCGCAATGATGACCAACACTTTATTTAACCTGAATAGAACCGCAAGAAAAATAGCTACCACTAACTGGAAGCCCCAGATCGGAATGATACCCATGAATATCCCGAAGGCCATTGAAAGCGCCTTGTTCTGGTCAGTATGGTGAGGGTTGAATAAGTGTTCATTGGCCATCTCCCTCCACTTTTTTTTTTCAAACAGGGCACTGAGAAAATCCCGTGGTTTGATGTAGAAAAAAGTGATCAGTACCAGGAAAGTATTCAGGATACTGATCCTCGTAAAGTCTTTGAATGGCCTGAAATGACTAATGCGTTCGTCTTTCGGAGGATAGTAAACGGACACAGGCACCGATTCTATCTTTATACCTTTCCAGGCGGCCCGCACCAGTACTTCAATTTCAAATTCATATTTGCGGGTGATAAAATTGATATCTTTCAATAGCCAGATCGGGTAAAGCCGATAGCCAGATTGTGTGTCCGGACAATTGATACCTGTTTCTACTTTAAACCAAAAGTTGGAAAATTTATGGCCGAAACTACTCTTGCCCGGAACGGAGGCCTGGTCCATATTTCTTGAGCCAATGATGATCGCGTCCGGCACAAGTTGAAGCCTGTTGATAAATGTTGGCAGATCCTTTGCGAAATGCTGGCCATCCGAATCAATGGTAATTGCAAACTTATAATTCAATTCAGAGGCAAAAGCGAAGGCTTTACGAAGTGCCCAGCCCTTTCCGACATTCTTTGGATATGATAATAATTTAATAAATGGAAATTTGCCGGCAATAATAACTGTATCATCTGTTGACCCATCGTTTACAACAATGATATTAGTGGTGTAAAATGCTACATCACTGATCACTTTGGCAAGCGTGGACGCATTATTATAGGTAGGAATAATGACACAGGCGCGAAGCTTATCAAAGTTTTCATTCACTGTTGCTGAACCAATCATTAATAAATGAAGTTTTTTTATATGTAAAACAAAACGGTACAGATGGCTGTAAAATTGCAAATTTATATCAAAATCGACGAAGAACCGGATAAGTGGATAATTGAAGTGGTTAATAAACGGCCTGCAATGATGATCGTGGAGGCAGCTATTACTGGTAATCTCATGAGTTGGAGTATGAAATTTCCAGGATTTTCCTGGTAACGATTTACTTACGAACAGGTGACTTAGCCAGCTTTTACATCAATGCAACCCTCCGAAAATTTGTGTTGTCATGCAATAAACAAGTTATGAAATCCTTCACCTGTTTATTGATCGCGTTAACAGCAATGACATTGGGCTCCTGTAAAAAAGAGGCTGATTCTATCAAGGGAAAATCTGCCAGTCTGAATAAATGCCAGTCTTATGGAGGCAATGAAAATATATTAAACTGTTGCCTGGAGGCGATTATTGCGGATTCCCGTTGCCCGGTTGATGCAGTTTGTATCTGGCAAGGTGCAGCAGTGGGGCGGTTTTCAGTACATACTGCAGGTTCAAATTATACGATTACGCTTTCTACGACCAGGTTTGGCGAATATAAACCGGATGCTACGGTAGAAGGTTTTAAAATTGAACTTATCAGTTTATCACCTCAAAAAGAAGCAGGCAAGCCAATTGCTGGCGGAGATTATGTCGCTGAATTGAAGATTACGAAATTGTAGATTAGTGGTTAATTGATGTAGTATCCCGGAGTGTAACTCACTTAACAATTTTCCAACGCCTGTAAAATATCCCCTAAAATATCATCCACATGTTCCAGTCCAACGGAAATGCGGATCAGTCCGGGTGTAATGTTTGTTGCCAGGCGTTCTTCTTCCGTTAATTTAGCATGGGTAGTACTGGCCGGATGAGACGCGATGCTGCGGGTATCCCCCAGGTTGGCGGTAAGCGACAACATTTTCAGGCTGTTTAAAAAAGCGCGACCACTCTCCAATCCGCCGGATAGATCAAAACATACAATCGCGCCGCCATTTTGCATTTGTTTTTTTGCTATTTCGTACTGAGGATGGCTTGGCAGAAAAGGATATTTTAAGAATCTTATTTTAGGATGATGCTCCAGCGTTTCCGCGATATGCAACGCATTTTTTGAATGACGTTCCATGCGTACATCAAGGGTTTCGAGGCTCTTGCTCAACACCCATGCGTTAAAGGGCGACATGGCCGGACCGGTACTGCGGCAGAATAAATAAATATCTTGTATGAGTTCTTTCTTACCAACGATCACACCGCCTAAAACCCGGCCCTGGCCATCGATCCACTTGGTCGCGGAATGTACTACCAGGTGTGCCCCAAAGTCAATCGGGCGCTGGTTGACCGGAGTAGCAAAACAATTGTCTACATTCAAAATCAGGTTATGCTTTTTTGCGAGTGCGCTTATCATTTCGAGGTCTACGATCGCTAAGCCCGGGTTGGTAGGCGTTTCGATATAGATCATTTTAGTGTTTGGCCGGATAGCAGCCTCCCACTCTTCCGGTTTGTCTGCGCTTACATAACTGTACTCTATCCCATAGTTGGGCAGGTATTTTTTTATTACTGTATGCGTGCTGCCAAAAATTGAATTACAGGATAAAAGATGATCGCCTTTTTTTAACAGGGCCATGAAAGAAGCAAAGACCGCGCTCATACCGGAAGAGGTGGCATATCCTGCTTCGGCTCCTTCCAGTGCTACCATCTTATCGGTAAACTCTTTCACGCCCGGGTTACTAAAACGGCTATAGATATTGTCATCCGTTTCGTCTGCAAAGGCTGCCCGCATGTCTTCCGCATTGTCGAAGCAAAAACTGCTGGTAAGGAACATAGGAGTAGAATGTTCCATTTCATTGGTGCGCTCTGTTTGTACGCGGATCGCTTTTGTGATTGGTTTCATGATGTGGTTGACTGTGTGTTGATGATTTGGTTTTGCAACATTTTGCTCTTTGAGAATTACCCGCTAATATTGTTATTTGCCTTGTGTGCATGGATACGGGAAATAATGATTGACGGGGCGACTGATTGGTTTTAAATTTAAAAAATGCATCCCGGCATAGTTAAATTTTTAAGCATACTAATCTTATCCCTGAAAAGGCGGTAAGGAGATGATATTAGTAAAATTCGTTGTAACAAGAAATTTGATATGTTGCATTTAATGCAGAACTACGATTATAGTAGTGAGTAAAAAAATTAATAAAGAAAAATTAAAATTTGCAGAAATACTATCCGGGCTCATTCTGAAAATAGCCGAAACGAGTATTTCATCCCTCGCTTACAGGATTGATAACAGCAGAATTTACCCTTACTTCCCAGGTTAAATTAGTGCCTCCGCGTCTTAAAGTTTCGGCAACGGAACAATATTTATTCATGGATAATTCGCAGGCCCTTTCGGCTTTATCCGGGTCAATATTACCCGTCAGTTCGAATACAATTTTTACATCTTCCCAAAGGGACGGTTCCTTACCGCTCTCTCTTTCTCCTTCTATCTTCATTGAAAAATTTTCGACGGTCTGGCGTTGCTTTTTTAGTATCATTACGATATCAATTCCGCTGCAGCCGCCCATTCCCATGAGTAGCACCTGCATTGGGCGGATACCAAAATTTGTTCCGCCGCTTTCGGGACTGGTATCCATTTTTAGTGTATGCCCGGTGGCATTCACCGCCTCAAATCCGAAATCACCCTCGATGCGTTTTACATTTATTTCTATCATTTCGCAATATTTTTACAAATATAATTCCTGCAAGCCTTTACTTTGCATTTTTTACATATATACTTAGTTATTGAATGAAGTTTTTTCATTACCCTCATCACATAGAATTGGAAGGCGGCGGCTCACTTGCCGAACTGACTGTTGCCTATACAACATATGGTAAAATGAATGCGGATAAAAGCAATGTAGTTTGGATCTGCCATGCACTTACCGCCAATTCTGATGTTGCAAAATGGTGGGCGGGGGTAGTCGGTGAAAAACATGTGATTGACCCGAATAAACATTTTATCGTTTGCGCCAATATCCTGGGATCCTGCTATGGAACTACGGGGCCGCTAACCATCAATCCCGTTACCGGCGCTCCCTATTACAGCAGTTTTCCTTTGATCACTATCAGGGATATGGTACAGGCACACATACTTTTACGCAAGCACCTGGAAATAGAAAAAATAATGTTACTAATGGGTGGCAGTATGGGTGGCTACCAGGCGATGGAATGGGCCATAACAGAAAATAATGTGGTTGAACAATTACTTTTATTGGCTACTTCACCCACCGAAAGTGCCTGGGGTATAGCAACGCATACAGCACAGCGGCTTGCAATCGAGGCCGATGAAACCTGGTCATTGTCGTCTCCACGTGCAGGCGCGAAGGGACTGAAAGCGGCCAGGGCCATCGGGATGCTTACCTACCGAAATTACGGGATAATGGTAAAGCAACAGACAGATCCGGAATTTGAAAAACTGGATAACTACAAAGCGTCTTCCTATATTAATTACCAGGGAGATAAATTGGTGGACCGCTTCAACGCCTACAGCTATTGGCTGCTTACAAAAAGCATGGATAGTCATCATTTGGCAAGGGGAAGGGGCGGTCATTTGGAAAATATCCTGCAAGGCTTTACCCAACGAACCTTAATTATCGGCATTACCAGCGATATCCTTTGCCCCTTGGCCGAGCAACAATTTCTTGCTGATCATATTCCGAACGCGAAGCTGGATATCATTGATTCTGATTACGGGCACGATGGATTTATGGTTGAATCGAAAATCATATCACAGCATTTGGCAGAATGGCTGGCGTAGAGTGATTAACAGGTATTAAAACAAAAGTTGAAACAGGTAAGTTTCCGACAACCTTTATTTCAACTGCGCGATATGAAACAGCTCGTACCAATCTTCCTGCGATAATTTAATGTCTGCGGCTGTTGCAGCGTTCCTGATCCGCGTTTCATTCAATGACCCTATAATTGGTAAAGTACCTAATTGCATTAACCAGGCAACCGCTGTTTGTTCTACATTGGCATTGTGTTTCGAACCGATCTCTGTCAATGTTGACCTTAACAATTCCGCTTTCGGATCCAGGCCATTTGATATTCTTCCATCTGCCAAAGGCGCCCAGGCCAATGGCTTGCTATATCGCTGTTTTATGAAATCTATGCGCCCGTCTTCTATCGCGGATATGTTCAATAAATTTAATTCTACATGGTTGGTTACGATGGGTACAGATAAATAGGAGGCCAGTTGCTGGTGTTGAAAAACACTAAAATTAGACACCCCGACACTCTTTATTTTGCCCTGCTTTACCATTAGCATCAAGGCTTTGGCGGTTGCTTCAAGATCACTCAAATGATCAACATGGTGTAATAAAAAAACATCAAGGTAATCGGTGCGAAGGCGCTCCAGGGAATTGTTTACACTTTTAATAATATGGTCCGCGGAAGTATCATAGTATGTAAAACCTTTGGGCGATTTACAAATGCCACATTTACTAAACAACACCACGTCTTCTCTTTTGAAGGACTTATTTTTTAAGACTTCACCGAAGTATTTTTCAATAGAAAAGTCGCCATAAATATCTGCATGATCAAAAGTATTGATGCCTAATTCAAGGCACAGGTTTACGATCTTCTCAATCCTTGCAGCTGTATCATTGCCCTGGTCCTTCCATCTCCAAAATCCGTAAATCGCTTCAGAGACTTTTGGCCCGGAATCGCTTAAATATACGTTCTTCATAATAAATAAAATTTAGATAGCCTGCTAGGCAAAATGAAACAATAATTTCATCGGGATCAGTTGCAGGATCGACGCTTTTCAAATGTTAATGGCTGCAATTTACAGAAATTGATATGCAAATTTGGCATATGTCAAAAAATAAAAAAGCAATAGTTGTTGAATGATATTGGCAGATCAGATAGTTAGTCGGGCTTTCTGTATTAAGATAAAAAAAGGCAGTATAAAAATACCACCTTTAACGACTGCTTGAAATTAAAACCAAAAAAGACGCCACGGATGGATTCGAACCATCGTTGAAAGTTTTGCAGACTTAAACCTTACCACTCGGCCACGTGGCTGTTTTGAATTTTATAATAATGATGATTATTATAAGTACCAAAGATAAACAATTTATTTAGTCTATCAATTTTATAGACTAATAATTTAAAACAAATTTCTTGCGGAAATTGATGTAATATTTATTGAGTTTTCAACGCAGTTTTTTTACGCAGGTCGAAATTTTGAAAATAGAATAAACGAAGTGTATGGATGTTGCGGTACCGGTTGCCGGCAGCCAATTGCTGAAACTGGTTCATGTATCCAACTTGTAAATTATTCTGATCGTTTATTTGATATTTGAGCCCTAAAAAAAACCTGTTCTGATCAAAGTAATTATTGACTATTTCCTTTCCAAAATTTATATGGACCTCATCATTTACAACTAATGACAACGTTCCGGGTACAATGCCTTTTTTGCTGAATGGCACATCGTACCAAAAATTATAGCGGAGCCTATAATTGAAGTTATGGCCATCGCCCAGTGTGGAATCATTTAGTATTTTCCTTCTGAACCTTTCTTCCAGCCTGAACCACTGCATCATTCTTTTATTGCCATACTTAGTATGCCATTGAATTTGCTGCCAGGGCCGGTGTTCAGGTTGTGTAACATTTTTATTGGCGGCAGACGGATAAATGCTGACGTATGCATATCCCGCAGTAAGTTTAGTGGCATCATTCACATAATAAGTAAGGCCCAACCGAATAATGCTTTGAGAGAAATTAGTAGCAAATTTCTCTTTGGTTCGAAGATGGAGATCGGTCCATAAACCCCACCTGTCGCTGAACCTCACCTGGCTGAGATAGCCAAGCCATAGCTGGTTTACCTGCTCTGTGCTTTTAGTGCTTTGCGCACTTACCGAAAATACCAGGCCCACTATTCCTATGCAAGTCAGTATAAAATTCTTCATCGGAAAGATTTAAATAAAAAAGGAGTGCCACAAATATATGGCACTCCTTTTAAATGGCGGCCCAGATCCCGGATAGGATTTTCGAAGGCCTCAAAAAAATTATAGATTTTACTTTAATATTATAAAGCAACGGCATTCATCCTGCTCTATAAAAATCACTTACTAATTCAACAATCCATCAATAGTGATGGCTACATAATACAACGCACCAATTGTTGGACCGCCTGCATACTCAAGGTGGCGATAATTTAAAATATTAGTACCGCCTAATTTAATGGTTGATTTTACTTTGGGTAACCGAAGCGTGACTTGTGCATCTAAATTATTGATAGCGGCAATGTCACCCGTTACCAGCGGACTTTCCCACAAGAATTGATTCTGCCATTTCCACACGATGTTGAAGCCTACATTTCTTGTGATGGCCCTGTTTCCAAAAGATAAATTGGATGTCCAGTCAGGCGTGTTGAAGCCTGTTATAAAAAGATCGGGACTGGTAATACCCTTTATTTTATTGTAATTTACGTTACCTGATATGGTAAATGTTTTATAGAAATTATAGGTAAGTCCAAGTGATGACCCATAAGTAGTGTATTTATTTTTAGCATTTGTATAAACCCGGTAACGGTCCTGGCCTTTGCTGGCGGCATTGACACCGCTCGCAACCTGCGCATCCCGGTTCCGGTCAACCATTGCTATCACTGCCGCATCGGAACCGATCGTTTCGCCTATCGGCACAAATACCTGCACCTGCCCAAGGAAACCTTTATAAATATTAGCGTATGCGTCAAAATCTACAAACAATTTATTGTCGAACAAAACACTTTTGTAACCTACTTCGAAAGAGTTGATCCCTTCCGGCTTGCCGTCAGGTAAATTTCCAGGTTTGAGCAGGTCCCTGTTTTCCAGGGCAGCCGCATCTGTATTACCAGCAGCTTTTACAGCGGCATTGAATATTGCTATGGATGATTGAGTATAGCTGTTATCGCGGTAGCCCAATCCTTCGTTGATGATGGGTAAAATACCAACACGTTTTACCCTGCCATTATTAACATACGACAAGGCTTCAAACAAGGCAGGAAAACGATAGCCCTGCTGATAGGTGAAACGGAAATTATGCTTTTCATTTGCTGTGTAAACGGCTGCCAGGCGCGGAGTAAGTTTAGCAGAAAACTCAGGATTGTAATCAGTGCGGAGAGATCCCCATAATTTTAATTTATCGTTGAATAGTGTTTTGGTCACCTGCACAAAGCCACCGAATTTTTTGTAATAAATATTATCCCCGAAACTGCCGTCTGCCAATGGTGAATTCCTGTCGGCGATGGGACGTTTAAAGTCGACGAAATTATTGCCATCAGGGATCAATTCATACACACGGGCATCGCCGCCTATCAATAAATTGAAATATTTAACTTTCTTAGTCAGATCCCATTGCGCTTCGACGTGGTATAAATTGCTTTTTTGAATTAAAGCGGCGCCACCGGTTAATGGTGCATTCGGTATGGCGCTGGATTTAATATCCCAGTTATTGATACTGGTAATAGAATCTTTTACGCGGTTAAAACGCTCTGTGCCCGGTACAACCCTGCTGGCATCAGCCTGTTGGCGCGCAAACTGCGTTGCTGCAGCAAGGTTAGCAGAAGTAAGAGAACCGCCATGATCAGCCGCATAAGCATTTAAAGCTGCTTTATATTTCGCTCCCCAAACTGAAGCACTTCCGCCTGAGTAAAGATCGAGGTTATCTGACAATGGCTTTACATTATAAGAATCACCGGAGTTTTCTATTGAGGTATAAGCCTTGATTGTGAAGTTGGCGCCTTTTAATTC
>JBDSLD010000300.1:0-22481 GCA_039916545.1 Ferruginibacter sp. | reverse complement strand
ACCGGTGCCAAACACCGGGAAATAAAAAGAAACAGGTGCCCGCATCTATCCCGGTTGGTGGAGTTGATGCCGAACCGAAAATGCCTTTTCCTTTCGAAATAAAAACCATGTAATAGTCATTTAATATCCGGCCCCTGTTCCAGGTGAGTTGATGACTTTGAGGGTGCTCCTGTTTGGGATAATTTTCATTCGGTTCTATTTTGGAATAACCGACGGTGGTTACATAAATACCCCATCGCTCTTCAACCTGGCCGATATTTAAGTATTTAAAAAAACTATTGTGCATGATAGCTTGATCGCTTTTTTATTAATTTATCTCAACAGCAAAACAATAACAAAGTTAGTTAACTAAGGTCCATTCATGGCCTGTCAGGTGTGGCGGGTGAAATTTATTTTATTAGCCGCTGTTGTATTTTTATTGATTTAAAGAAAAAAATACCAAGTGTACCTGGCTGTGTTAAACGGATAAGCCTTCGAATAAACGCTAAAAATTTCCTTCAAAATTTCCTTTATTTTTAAAAAAAATCAGGAGCATTAAAAAACTAATGAAGAATATGGTGTATGTTTATTCTGATTTAAATAGTTTACGGCTTAAGGCAAATAATTGAATTCCTGTTGAAAAAACAAGTAAACTATCCAATGATATTACACTTAAAAAAAATCCCCGGGCAATGAATTCATCTTCACAGAAAAGCAGGCGCCGCTTCCTGCGAACTTCAGCGGCAATTATTGCAGGCTTTACAATCGTACCCAGGCATGTACTTGGGAGAGGCTTTATCCCGCCAAGCGACCAGCTTACAAAAGGTATCATCGGCGTTGGCGGTATGGGCATGGGACATATCCCCTATGCCGGTACCAGGGTAGTCGCGGTTTGTGATGTAGATAAATTGCATTTGAAAGAGGCGGAAACAAAGATCGGTGGGGGCGTAAAAACATTTCATGACCACCGGGAACTGATCGCATTGCCGGAAGTGGACATTGTACATATCGCCACCCCACCCCACTGGCATGCTATCATGGCGATCGACGCAGCCAAAGCCGGAAAAGATATCTGGTGCGAGAAACCAATGACACGTACCATCGGGGAGGGGAAACGTGTTGTAGAAGCCGTAAAACAATATGGCAAGATGTTTCGCCTCAATACCTGGTTCAGGTTCTCAGATAATTTTTATGGTATGAATACCACCGTAAAGCCAATTAAAAAACTGGTAGAATCGGGGTTACTTGGTTGGCCTCTAACCGTAACCGTTAGCAAGACAACAGGGTTCGACTGGAAATTTTATTGGGTAGGAAAAACAAAACTGGATGTGCAACCCGTTCCACCTGAACTCGACTACGACCGGTGGCTCGGGCCCGCTCCCTTCAAGCCTTACAATGCTCACCGGGTGCACCAGACATTCAGGGGCTATTGGGATTATGACGGAGGCGGACTAGGTGATATGGGCCAGCATTACATTGATCCTATCCAGTATTTTTTGGGTAAGGATGAAACCAGCCCTGTATTGGTGGAAGTAGACGCAGAGCAGCAACATCCTGACGCCTGCGGTACTTTTAGAAAACTGACATTTACCTATGGGGACGGTTGCAAGATCATTCTCGACGGCGAAGCAACAGATCCGGACGCGGCCTATATCGTAGGGCCAAAAGGCAAATTATTTGCAGGATTTAAATCTGATATCCCTGACCTTTCTCAAAAACTCGCAATGATGCCTGACCCTGCACCGCAGGTTACCAATTTTCTTGATTCCGTCAAATATCGTATGCCATTTGCACTGAATGAATCAAATGGTTTCAGGTCATGTACGATCATCAATATGGGAAAAATTGCTTTGCAGCTGGGAAGGTCGCTGCGCTTTGATCCGGTAAATCAATTGTTCATCAACGATGATGAAGCCAACAGGTTGATCAACCCTCCCATGCGCTCACCCTGGAACATCTAAGTAATCAACCGATCAGGTATAAAAATAAACTCATGAAAAAAATATATGTTATTTTCTTTTTTTTAGTCACTGCTATGGTACAGGTTTCGGCACAAACGGAGACTGTAAAAACTGCGATCAGTGCTTTTCCTTACCAACATGCTACCGATGCGGATGCTGCATTCACGGCGATGCAATCCTGGGATAAGGCCAACTGGAAAACATTTCTTTCCCTGCTCGATGGAAAGGACTCCACCCAATTACTAAAGGCCACCTATGCTTTGAATGCCTATGTCAACCATGTTTCTGCGGATGCGGAAAAGAAGAAACAAACTGCTGTTTATTTATCTTCCGCCTTGTCTTACTTAAAATCATTTGATGGGCGCTACCTCGTTATTATGCACCTTGCTTTATTGGGCGATGATGCGGCCGTAAAGCCATTGACCAAATTGCTGGACAATGAAACATTTTCTGGTAATGCAGCCAGGGCGCTGGCGATCATCCATTCCGAAAGTTCCATTGCAGCTTTAACTGCGGGATTAGCAAAGGCAAAAGAACCGGCCCGCAAAAATATACAGGCTGCGTTGGATAACATAAATACTGCTTTGCCGGAAATCAACGTCTCTCAATCTGCTAAAAAAATAACGAATAATGATGTTCAACAATTATTGTCGTTGCAGGATCGAATGGATTCTGCTAAAAACTTTTTGCAGAAACAGCGCATCCTGGCAGAAGCAGCGCATATACCAGGCTTTCCTGCGCTGATGTTTGTGAGTCGTTCACTAAATGACCCGGAGGTATCGGAATACGCCGCCAGCATTACGGCCCGGTTGGCGTTGGCAGACAAAACTATCAGGGGCAAAGCGGTAAGAAATGTTTTAGAAAAAGCACTACCGCTTATCAAAGGCGACGACAGTGCTTTCCTGGTTAAAAGTCTTACTGCGCATCTTACGGCGATGCCATACGATAACGGCTTTGTATCGCTGTTCAATGGCAAGGACCTCACCGGTTGGAAAGCACTCGTTGGTAATCCCGTTACCAGGGCCAGGATGACCGAAGCTGAATTACAAGATCAGCAAAAGATCGCTGATGAAAAAACGAAGGGCGACTGGGCCGTAAAAGATGGCCTGCTGATCTTTACCGGGCACGGCGAAAACCTTTCCACCGCTGCACAATACGGCGATTTTGATATGTATGTAGACTGGAAGATCACCGCGCAGGGCGATGCCGGGATATACCTTCGGGGCTCGCCGCAGGTACAGATATGGGATACCAGCAGAAGGGATGTCGGCGCAGAAGTTGGCTCGGGTGGATTGTACAATAATCAAAAAAATCAAAGCAAACCGTTAGTGGTTGCTGATAATAAGATAGGCGAATGGAACACTTTTCATATTATTATGAAGGGTGAAAAAGTTACCGTGTATCTCAATGGGGTGTTGGTAACGGACAATACCACGCTTGAAAACTACTGGGACAAATCAGTCCCGATTTTTCCTAAAGAGCAAATCGAATTGCAGGCGCATGGCACGTACGTGGCATACAGGAATATTTATCTCAAAGAAATACCAGCCAATACTGTCTCAACCTTGAGCGATGCAGAAAAGAAGCAGGGCTTTACCATGCTGTTCGACGGTAGCAATATGGAGCAATGGACAGGTGACACTTCCGGCTATCGTTTTGAAGAAGGTGCCATAGTTGTTCATCCCGAAGGAAATGGCGCAGGAAATTTATACACAAAAGATGAATACGCTGATTTTGAATACCGGTTTGAATTTCAGCTTACACCTGGTGCCAATAACGGCCTGGGCATACGTGCCCCGTTGGAAGGTGATGCGGCATATGTTGGAATGGAGTTACAGATCCTCGATAATGAAGCTGACAAATATAAGGACCTTCATGAGTACCAGTATCATGGCTCAGTTTATGGCGTCATCCCCGCAAAAAGAGGATTCCTGCTGCCGACCGGCGAATGGAACAAAGAAGAGGTGGTAGTGAAAGGGACTAAAATAAAAGTAACCTTAAATGGAACGGTGATTCTTGAAGGTGATATCAAGGGACCTGCTAAAAAAGGTACACTGGATGGTAAGGACCATCCGGGCCTGAAAAGAAAGAGTGGTCACATCGGCTATTTAGGACACGGTGATATCGTTAGGTTTAGAAATATCAGGGTCAAAAAATTATAGCAATAACAGCTGCACCTTATTCGTGCATTTTGCTCCCAACCAGTAAACAGGAATTGTGCTGGAACGAAGTATTTATTATTATTTAAAATCGCCT
This sequence comes from Ferruginibacter sp., assembly GCA_039916545.1. Lineage (GTDB taxonomy): Bacteria > Bacteroidota > Bacteroidia > Chitinophagales > Chitinophagaceae > Ferruginibacter. Next base: position 18,285 of record JBDSLD010000300.1, on the reverse strand, counting down.
GGCCGGTCATACAAATTATTTTTTTGTATGATCGGCCAGGTTTAGTAAGATGATGTTCGACTGCGGATTTATTCTGAACACGGAACCATTACCCGCTCTGGAGAAAGTACCTTTACCGGCTTTCACGAAATATTTTTTGCCTTCGAAACTACAATCAAGCGTTGCGGCGTTTATTTTGTCAAAGGGTAATTCTATTAGATCCGCGGTGGTTAGCTCAAAATACCAATTCACCACATTGGTGCCCACCAGTTTCATTTGAATTTGTCTTTCACTAAGGTCAGCCTCAAAATTTCCACCGATTGTTTTCAACGGCCAGCTTACATGCATTGTAGCGGCACCTGTTTTGGTAAATTTAGGATCGCCTCCTTCCAATGAAACTTCCTTACCATCAATGACCGCTTTTAAGCGAAGGCCTGCAACCTGGTTCGGCTTGCTCCAGATATATCCATCTACTAAAGGCAAGGTGAAAAATTTGCATTCATTGGAAGTCGCTACCTGTGTTTCATAAATTGAGGGAACAGTTTCATCGAACAGGTGAATGTCACGGATCCTTAGTGTTCCGTTTTGCCACAACATATTTATCCTGTAAAACCGGCTGTTGAACCACAGTGTTTTGAGGTCGCTGCCCGCTATGTCCTTGTCTACAGAGAATGTTGTAACGGGCGTGACCTTATAATTTTTTTTGAACCACTTGCCGGAAGCCTCCATTGTTTCAACACGGATCTTATGTTCATCACGTAAACGTGCGATCAACGGAATTTGTATCTCAAAGCCTTTAGCCATGGCATCCCAGGTGAATGAATTTTCCTGGCCCGCCTGTGCATAATTAAATCCCAGGGACGGGTCATCAGTAAAAGATTTGAAAAACCAATTTACCCAGGCAGAGTCACCGCCGCCAAATTTATATACCGGTTCAAGCGTAACAACGCCTTGCAGTGATGTACCCAAACCGTTATCGTATTGCCTTACCGGGTCGCTTCCAAGCATCCGGAAAATCGGCACCGGTATTTGATTTTGCTGATTTTGCGCAGGCATGTAAGAATTAATTTTACTTGGATAGTAAGCCTGGTTCCAATATCCACCCCATAAAGTATAGCCATCAGTGCCGTATTGATCCTTACAATTGCTTGATGCCACGATATGGTATTTTTCATACATGTAATTCAGGCTGTGCGCATCAATGAACCAGGAACCGACAGAGCGGGGATAATAACCAAATATCTTTATGAAATCAGCCATGTAAACATCAATTAGCTTTTCCCTTTCTTTAGGAGTATAGCCTGTGGCAAACCCAACATCAGCGTGCCAGTCCCAGGGATAACGGCCCCTCCATTTAAGTCCGGCCTTTTCTACCAGCGGCTGCGGGATTTCCCACCAGGCGCCGATCTCAAATGAATCCCGTTGCAGACCTTTTAACAGGTGCTGGTAACGCTGGTCTATCAACGCATCATACTGCAATAAGAAGGTACCTCCAAGTTTATACTGCCGCATGATATCAACCTGTTTAACAACCGTCTGGTATAAAACAGTTTCGGTTATGGCCGAGTCTCGCGGTTCAAGCAGGCGGATAAAATTAACGATGTTCACAATTTTTGGAGGGTTACTATCAGCAGGGAGTTGCTTGCCGTCCCGGTAGTTATCAAACGCGTACAACGGGCATATCGTTCCGCACACAAAGGCAATAGACAGCAGGATTTTGAAACTTTTTTTAATCGTCATTTAAATAACTTTATGTAATTCTTGAATGATAAATATACCGGGTATCATAACCTCAAAGCCCCGGCAGGAGAGCTCTATTATAGTCCATAGATAGTAAAAATAAATTACAAAACAATCATTCAAATATGCTTACTTATTTTAAGTCAGCAAAAAAGTACGCCCCATTTCTTCGCGCCATTGCTCCTTTGCGCTTCCGCATGAAACAAAATAACGCGAAGATACTTATATCAACCTGCCACCTTCCCGCAATACTTTCTCCTGTAATCCATAGGTGACAGATCAGTATGTTTTTTAAATATCCGCCTAAAGGCATCAATATCATTATACCCTACCTCGTATATTATTTCATTGATGGTTTTTCCCGCTGACTCCAGTTGTTTTTTTGTAAACTCTACCTTTACGCGTTGGATATATTCCGCAATGGAATTACCTGTGCATTTTTTAAATCTTCTTTCAAATGTCCTTCTGCCTACATCAACCTTCGAACAAATTTCATCAACAGAAAATATTTCGGTAGGATTATTTTCAATCAATTCCTGTGCATGCAGTACTCCTTTGTCCGCGTGTTTTTTTTGCCCGATAAATATTATAAACTGGTGTTGATTTTTTCTGTCGATGTCAATTTCAAACATTTTAGATGCCAGTATCGAGTACTCTCTTCCCAAATGTTTTTCAATGATATACAAAAGTAAGTTGAGGTACGAAAATCCGCCACCGCAGGTGTAGATGCCGCTTTCGTCAGTTATAATCGTATCATCGATAATATTTACTTCCGGGAACATTGTTTCAAATTCGTTTTTTGCCGCCCAGTGAATGGCACATTTTCTTCCCTTCAGCAGACCTGTTGATGCCAAAAAAAATGAGCCCACGCAAAGACATACAATTTCTGCACCAGTGTGGTATTGCGATAATATCCAGGCTGAATATTGCTCATTTCTTTTAAACGTCTTTGTAAAGTCGCCACAGATCAATGGAATAACAATGACGTCCGTATGCTCAATTTCGTTGATGATCTTATCAACTTTAATATTGTAGAGCCCGTTATTTAATTTTGTATTCTTTTTTAAACCTACTATTTCAACAGTATAAAAAGGGGGATTTCCGCTGTACTTCAAAAAATCATCCACACGGCTAAGTATTTGATAGCTGCTATCTATACTGGACATCGTTGCGTCACTTAGTGCGAGAATAGAAATATGCTTCATGCTACAAATATATTCTAAAAATCATGTCGCAAACAACGGGTAAGATTGTCGTATCCGGCATGAGCCATTGTGTTGCTCAGTGTATAGCTTTGCAATAACAGATAAGCTGATTATTAACGTCATTACTTACAACATTAAAACAACTTAGAATGAAAGCAATTGAAATTATCACCATTCCCGTTTCGGATCAACAAAAAGCGAAAACATTTTATTTACAACTGGGTTTCCAAATAATAGTGGAAGCGCCAATGGAGCATGGACAGACCTGGCTCCAGATGGCATTACCAAACCAACCGACCAGCATTTCTTTGCTGAGTTTTCACGGGATCATTTTTGAAACCGATGATATTGAAAAAGAGATAAGGGAATTAAAAGCAAAAGGCATAGACGCCGGAAAGATAGATGACAAACCGTGGGGTAAATTCGCCTGGGTAAAAGATCCCGACGGGAACAGCCTATGCCTGCATCAAAAATAAATCTGCTCAGTTAAGATTGATCGTTAGCATACCTGTCAGCAGCCGGTCATCCCTTTTCACATTTAGCGTATGCTTGCCCGGGTATAAAAGTTCCAGTCTTTTTTTTACACCCGAAAAGTTCATTCCATTGATTTTCTCCGGCGAGCCGGGATCATAACTATTGGTAACGCTAAAGAAAAGGATATCCCTTTCAGCTTTCATCTCAATATCAATGTAAGCCTTATGGATTCGCCCTGTCCCTTGTGCAAATGCGTTTTCGACAAAAGGGATCAGCAGCATTGGCTCTATATCGTACTTTTTATCCGACTGGTAAATGGTTGCATTTATTACAGCCTCCTGCCCGAGCCTTTGCTGTTGAAAAGCAATATAGTTCTGCAGAAATTCTGTTTCTTTTTCAAGCGATACCTTTTCAACATCTTTTTCATAAAGCATATACCGCATCAGCGAGGAAAGCTTTATTAATAAAGGTTCTAATTGATCGGAACGTTTACGTGACAATGACACCATATTATTTAATGCATTAAGGATCAAATGCGGACTAACCTGGGATCTCAACAGCGACACTTCCGTTTTTAGTTCGTTCGTAACGGCATCATTTACGAGCCGTTCAGTACTTATTTTATCTCTACCCAATTTGTAGGCCATACTGCAGGCCACTATAAATAAAAAAGAAAAAATATTGAACAGCAAAAATTTATTGAAGGAGAAATAGAAGCCTGGTTCATTCAAATTTATTTGTAATAGCCACATAACTAAAAGGGACATTCCAAAATAAGCACTGGTGGTTAACGTATAAGCGATGTATCGTTTCTTGTATAGCAGGAACGGGATTATTAACAATATGTTTAGGTAAAAAAAGCTGACCAGGAACGCATCGTTTAAATGGATTAATATAAAATGTACCAGGTCATTGGGAGGTTGCAACGGCCTTTCAACGGGTGGATGATAAGAAGGCCGCAATAAGGCTGGAAGCGAAAATAGCAGCAGCCATGCAGTCGCATGAAAAACTATTATCATTGTCCTTTTTTTCCACCAGCCGGTTTTCATTACACAAAATTAAATACACTTCTAATGTAAAAAGGGTGATCTGCGACGAACAGTGATTTTTTAGCGACCTAAGGATAGGTATGTTATTTTGTAAGTTGTGGTCATGGATATGTGTTTGTTAGTTCCGCCCGGATGGTTTGGCCGGGCACAAACTAAGTAAATGTTCCGGTTCATGAAGAACCAAAACGGGCAGGCAATTGCATAATTTATTTTTTGAAGGTCCACAAGGGTTGAAGTCTGGATCGTTCATCTTTAAATAGACTTTTATATTTTTTTTACCAAATAACTTTAGCTGTTAAAAAAAACGTAATTTCAATTGCCGCTTTTTGCGGTTCTGCATTTATATTAATAACAGTTCTATTTCGAATTTTATTATTTATGAAAAAAACATTTACAATTTTCCTTCTACTGGCGGCACTTACTACCATGTCATTTGTAATCACAAAGGATGACCCACCAAGGTATAAAAACCTAAAGGTTTTGCCAAAGGACATATCCAAAGAACAGATGGATAGCATCATGCATCATTTTTCGGCGGCGATGGGGCAAAAGTGTAACTTCTGTCACGTATTTAACCAGGCAGAACAAAAAATGGACTTTGTGAACGACGCAAAACCTGAAAAAGAAACTGCCAGGGAAATGTGGCGGATGACCATTAAGCTGAATAAAAAATCATTCGATATTTCCGACAGTAAAAAATTAGGCACCAAACTTCGGGTAACCTGTTATACCTGTCATCACGGAGAAACGCTTCCTGAAACAATGGCGCCGGCACGGCAGGGTCCACCTCCAGGGGGACAAGCTGCTCCTAAACCCCCGGTTAGTACTGATAGTACCAAACGTCCATAAACAGATATACTTTAACAACTGTTGACGGCAACAGCTAATATCAATGGTCGCCTTATTGTAAGATAATTACTTATAATAAAGCGACCATTCATATTTAAAGACCGTAACGTTTGGGAACCTTATCCAATCATTTCATGTGCAGGATTAAAAAATTAGGCAGTCACTAATATTTGATGACCGTTCTATTGTCTTTGCCCCCTAAATCCGTCCATAAGGTGGTGACGATATCGGCCAGTTGCTGCGACATGGTTGCCAAATTATCAATTTGCTTACGCTGGCTGGAAGGCATTTTTTCATCCCCCGCAAAATGAGCCATGATACCGTTTCTGAATAAAGGCGTGGCGATCGTTGCCAATGGAGCGGGTGCGCCTAAGGCATTTTGCAGGTAATAATTGAAATACCCATCCAGGTGCTGAGAAAGGAAAAGATTGGAATAAGCCGGGAAATCTAATCCGCCGGGCAAAGTGGCCGCGATGGATTGCACTGTCTTTGTGCTGATATCCAGGGTATTATTTTTCGTTGTTATTACCCGGTACGGGCAAGGGGCTGTAACAAGCGAGCCGGTTTCGATATCGAATAACGTATTGCCATTGTGCACATAGGAAGTAATATCATTTGCATGGTAGTGGCCGGTAAAAATAACTTTCAATCCCGCATCCATCAGGGCATTGCCCACATTCTGATAATCATCGATTACATAACCCGGATCTAACTGGGACTGGCCCGCATAATGTTCTATCAGGTTATGATGCATCATGGCAAAAACAGTAATATTCTTTTGCCGTGCCTGGGCCAGCTGGGCAAGTATCCAGGTAAGCGTGGCGGGCTTTATCCTTCCTGCGGCCACGTCGCCGCTTGGTCCGTATTCTTCATATTTACTGGCATCAATTGCTATGATCCGCAGATCACGCGTCGGCTGCACGACATAACTAAGCGAATGCTGGTCCCGGGAAATGGCATCCTTATACCCAAAATTTCCATAGATATTTTCAAAATCAGCTTTGCTTGTCATAGCGACCGGGTAGTCGTTATTGCCGTCATACTTTTTAGCCTTGGCATTGTTAATGTCATGATTTCCCGGGATAACATATACTTTGATCCCATCATGGCGTAGCGTATTGAAAAAGCCTGCCATCGCCTGGTGGCCCACTTTTTCACCGTCTTTTGTAATATCGCCAGGCACCAGTAAAATATCCGGGCGCTCGGCTTTTATTTGTGCCAACACCCTCCTGAATATCGGATCGCTGTATTGCACCAGCTTGGGATCCTGGTCAAGATAATTCTGAAACGCGGTTCCGGCAGCACCGTTGTTGATCAATAGAGACGGATCCATGTAGTGGATGTCGGAAACCACGGCAATTTTAATACCCGAACTACACCTTTGACTGAGCCCGGTTTTATCAGCGATACCGGGTAATGCAGTGTCATCGCTGGTCAACTCCTTTTTGCAAGAAATCATTAATTGGGTTGCCAATATTAACAACAGGATTAATTTTTGTTTCATTTTTTTAGGTTTTAAAATGTGACAGACGCCCTCGCGATTAATTGTTGAGAAGAAATTAAAAGTTTAGGATTTAATAGATTGTATCCGGTTCCTATATCAAAACTAACAGGCGTAAATGCCATTCCCTAATCGATTGCTACTTGTAACTGATCTTATTTTAGGAAATTTTGCGGAATAGGAGGATGGGCATTTGAGCTTAATGAAAATTTGCAATAACCCGGCAATGCGACTTTATCTTTTAGTAAAAAATGCAAAATCCTGTTGTCGAAATTTATCTTAAGAATAATGCCAGTATAAATCATACGTAAATATTATCACTACCTGCAATGAAAATTACTTTCCCGGTGACCCATGTTTTAAAACATATTTTGGCATGACCGAAATCATCCGATTAATTTCTGTCCGCTGGTAAATTGCAGCCATTCGCAGCGCTACAATCAGTATTTGGTGTGGATCTGAGTTTTAGCGGGTAAGTCAATATCAAACTATAAGAATTCATTATGATGTCCTTGTTACAGAAATACGATGTACCCACACCGTGCAAAAATGAAACTGATCTTGATAATGATTGTTAACCCGGAATTTTTAAATAATGCGTTTTCAAAATTACGATCGTTCGAAGCGGATGGCCTGGTGACGATGAATGGCAAGTTCATTCGCGTTACGGAAATTGGCTACGCATTTATCCGGGATATCAGCGCAGCCATCGATACAAATTTATGGAGAAACGAACAAGATAAGGCAACAGCCAATTTTAGTAAAGCTATTTAATTGCCGGAAATTTTATTTGTAACAAGCACGGTCAATTAATGTAAGCGGTTACACCGGGGTTATTGCTTAATTGAATTAAACAAATTTTTATAAAATCAAATAGAACGATATTGATAAGTTGCTTTCACTGTGGTGAAGAATGTGATATGGTCATTGAAATGGATAGCAAAATATTTTGCTGTGAAGGTTGCAAACAGGTTTATCTTTTACTGAATGAAAATAACCTCTGCACTTACTATAATTTTGATAAAGGTCCGGGTATTAAAATTAAAGGGAAATTTATTTCCGAACGTTTTGCTTACCTCGACGACATCCCAACGGCGAATAAACTGGTACAGTTTAGCAGCAATACTCAAACAAACGTAACATTCAGCCTGCCGCAAATGCACTGTTCTTCCTGTGTTTTCTTGTTAGAGAACCTGCATCGCATAGATACCGCAATAACAAAATCACAAACAAATTTTCAACGTAAAGAAGTATTCATCATTTTTGATCCAGTAAAAATATCCTTACGCAAGGTTGTGGAGTTATTGACATTTATCGGGTACGAACCTTCCATTAGTTTGAAAGACAGTATGCAAAAAAAAGCTGCTGGCTTCAATAAAAAACAACTCTATAAAATTGGTGTCGCCGGTTTTTGCTTCGCTAATATTATGATGTTAAGTTTTCCTGAATATTTTTCCTCCGGCATTATTGAGCAGCCTGGATTAAAGACAACCTTTACCTGGCTAAATTTATTTTTATCCCTGCCTGTATTATTTTTTAGCGCTTCCGGATTTTTTATAACAGCCTGGAAAGGGCTTCAACAAAAGTTGTTAAATATTGATGCGCCTATCGCATTGGCAATAACAGTCGCTTTCAGCAGGAGCTATTACGAGATCATTTCAGGCAACGGCGCAGGATGGCTTGATTCCGGGACCGGCATTGTTTTTTTTATGTTAGTGGGCAGGTGGTTCCAGGACAAAACATACGATTCATTTTCGTTTGACAGGGATTACAGATCTTACTTTCCGTTAGGTGTCAGCATTGTTAAAAATGGTGCAGAAACTAATATCCCTGCCACACAACTTAAAAAAGGAGATCGTATCATTGTCCATAATGAAGAAATGATACCCGCGGATGCAGTGTTGATGAAAGGAAATGCCAATGTGGATTACAGTTTTGTAAGCGGTGAGACAGAACCTCTGCAAAAAAGTACAGGTGAACTGGTGTATGCAGGCGGCAAACAATCAGGCGGCGCCATTGAACTGGAAATTGTAAACGAGGTCTCGCAAAGCTATATAACGCAGTTATGGAACAATGATATTTTTAAACATAAAAAAAATATTGAAAGATCCTTTATTCATCCCTGGAGCAGGTATTTCACATGGGCACTTTTTTCCGTGGCGATTAGTGCTGCCTTATTTTGGGCAATAAACGACCCATCGAAAATACTGCCTGCCGTTACGGCCGTACTGATCGTCGCCTGCCCTTGTTCCTTATTACTTTCCGCCACATTTACTTATGGCAACATGCTTCGGATCTTTGGAAAAAATAAATTGTTTCTTAAAAACGCAGGTGTGATTGAAAGCCTGTCAAAAATAAACGCGATCATTTTTGATAAAACCGGTACGATTACGAAAAACAACTGTTCGGTTGTAACCTATCAAGGCACGCCGCTTACTAAAAATGAATTAGCTGCAGTGCAGGCTGTTACGTACCAGTCTGCTCACCCGCTTAGTAAAATAATCAGCCATAATTTACAAACATCATTTCAGGATCCAATATTGACCGTAAACAATTTCAGAGAATTTGCAGGCCAGGGAATCGAAGCCATTGTAAATAATGTGCAGGTAAAAATTGGTTCTGCTGCTTTTGTGTACCAGTATTATGAAACTGCCAGGAATGATACCGGCCCAGGTATAAATGTGATGCTTAACAAAATACACAAGGGCACTTTTATGGTCACCAATGAATACAGGACGGGTGTAAAAACGGCCATTCGGATTTTACAAGGTAAGAAATATGAACTATGCCTGCTATCTGGTGACAATGACGCAGAAAGAAATACACTGATTAAATTTTTTGGCAAGAGCGGGGATATAAAATTTAACCAGTCACCCCAGGATAAGCTTGATAAGGTAAAGCAATTACAGTCGCACCATAAAAAAGTATTAATGATCGGTGATGGCCTCAATGATGCCGGCGCCCTTATGCAGGCCGATACAGGGATTGCCGTAAGCGATAACACGGCGCAATTTTCTCCTGCCTGCGATGCGATCATCGACGGTAGTAAAATTGGAATGATCCATCAATTTCTATCTTACGCCAAAACAGGCAAAAACATAGTAGCCGCCAGTTTTATCCTATCGGTTTTATATAATATCATCGGGTTATCCCTGGCTGTCCAGGGAACAATGTCTCCCATAGTTGCGGCAATATTAATGCCAGCAAGCAGTATCAGTATTGTTTTGCTGGTAACATTGTTGTCTTCTTTAAGTGCAACAAGGCATGGGTTAAATTAATCCATCATTCAGAAAGATTTTGTCTACTTCCTATAAACCAGGTATCCGGGGCATAACCAGGCGACAAGTATTGCATTTCGTATGACGAATGTCATTCTTCCTTTGACAAGCGTCATGTTTTAAAATAGGTCACCATAATAAATTTGCCTGAACTAATAAATGTAAGCAATGAGTGCATTATTTATATTGATCGGGGTTAGCATCGTTGTAGCGGGTGGCTTTTTAACAGCTTTTTTATGGAGTGTTCACAATGGTCAATATGATGATGATTATACGCCTTCTATAAGGATACTTTTTGACGATGGAGTTACACCAGAAGCAGAAAAAACTGCAACAGGACAAGCAAAAAAAAATAAACAATAAAACTAAATAAACAAACATGCAGGCGGAAAATTTATACTACGATAACAAAACGGCGGAAAGTATTCTTTCTCCAAAGATGCGGGTAGAAAGGTTTTATTATGATAATACAAGTGTAAAAAACTTTGCTTTCGCTACCATTACCTGGGGCGTGGTAGGAATGCTGGCGGGATTGTATGCGGCCCTCCAATTGGTTTTTCCCTCACTAAATATTACGCAGTATGGATCCTTTGGCCGGCTTCGTCCATTGCATACCAACGCGGTCATCTTCGCTTTTGTAGGCAATGGTATTTTTATGGGCGTGTATTACTCATTACAGCGGTTGTGTAAGGCACGCATGTACAGTGACGTGCTGAGCAAGATACATTTTTGGGGATGGCAGCTAATCATCGTGGCAGCCGCTATTACATTGCCACTCGGCTATACAGCAGGAAAAGAGTATGCCGAACTGGAATGGCCAATTGATATTGCCATAACTGTTATGTGGGTTGTATTTGGCTGGAACATGTTTGGCACCATTCTAAAAAGAAGAGAAAAACATTTGTATGTGGCTATTTGGTTTTACATCGCCACATTTGTTACGGTAGCGGTATTGCATATTACCAACTCAATGGAATTACCCGTAACCTTTTTTAAAAGTTACTCTCTTTACGCGGGTGTGCAGGATGCTCTGGTGCAGTGGTGGTATGGCCACAATGCAGTTGCCTTTTTCTTAACGACGCCCTACCTGGGTATGATGTATTACTTTTTACCAAAAGCGGCTAACCGCCCGGTTTACTCTTACAAATTGTCCATTGTCCATTTTTGGGCGCTGATATTTTTATATATCTGGGCAGGTCCGCATCATTTGTTGTACACCGCTTTGCCTAACTGGGCACAGTCCCTCGGAGTAGTATTTTCGGTCATGCTTATTTTCCCCAGCTGGGGTGGCATGATCAATGGCTTACTAACATTGCGCGGCGCCTGGGATAAAGTAAGGGATGACGTTATTTTAAAATTTATGGTAGTGGCGGTAACAGCCTATGGCATGGCTACATTTGAGGGCCCATTATTATCCCTTAAAAGTATCAGCGCCATCAGCCACTACACTGACTGGATCGTTGCGCATGTGCACGTGGGTGCATTGGGTTGGAACGGCATGCTGACTTTTGGTATTTTATACTGGCTGATCCCAAGAATATTCAATACTCCTTTGTACTCCAAAAAAATGGCCAACTGGCATTTTTGGTTGGGCACCCTGGGCATTATTTTTTATGCTGTGCCGATGTATTGGGCAGGCTTTACACAGAGCGCCATGTGGAAGCAATTTACAGAAGCGGGCCAGTTGAAATATACCTTCCTTGAAACAGTCACTTATATGAAACCGTTTTATGCCATGCGTTCCTTAGGCGGCACCTTGTACCTGAGCGGAACGCTGTTGATGGTTTACAACATTTACAAAACGGCCAGGGCGGGCAAGTTGGTTGCCAATGAAGCTGCAGAAGCAGCGCCACTGGAGAAAATTTACAAGGTACATAAAGGAGAACACTGGCACAGGTGGATTGAGCGCAAACCGGTACAGCTGATGGTATTTAGTCTGATAGTGATACTGATCGGCGGCGCTATCGAAATGATACCAACCTTCATGATCAAATCGAATGTACCAACCATCAGCAGTGTAAAACCTTACACACCGCTTGAATTACAGGGCAGGGATATTTACGTAAGAGAAGGCTGCTATACCTGCCACTCGCAGATGATCCGCCCCTTTCGCAGCGAAACGGAACGCTATGGCGAATACTCGAAAGCGGGTGAATTTGTTTATGATCACCCCTTCCAATGGGGCAGTAAAAGAACCGGTCCGGACCTTGCCCGCGAAGGCGCCGGTAATCTTAAAAAGACAAACGGCTGGCACTTTCGTCACTTCAGGGAACCTTCTTCTATGAGTGAAGGTTCGGTCATGCCACCGTACGCTTTTATGATACAGGACAATCTCGATACATCTACCACGAGAGCGAAAATAAATGCCATGCGCATCCTGGGGGTTCCTTATGAAGCAGGCTTCGAAAATGCCGCAAATGCTAACCTGTTTAAACAAGCTAAAGGTATTGCCGACAACCTGAAGACAGATAGTATCCGGGTATCACCCAATAAAGAAATTATCGCATTGATCGCATACATACAACGTATGGGAACTGATATCAGTAATGAACCAAAAAATAAATAACGATGTATAAATTTATTAGCCAGTATGCCGAAAAAATGGATCGCGCTACCATTTACCCGATGATCTCCCTGTTTATATTCTTTTTATTTTTTGTTGTATTACTTGTATTGGTAAAAAGAATGGATAAGCAAAGGGTCATAGAATTATCAAATATACCACTGGACTCAGATGAGCAAACAAATTCTATCAATTAAAAGCTTTCGTATGTTTTTACAAAATTGTACAATCAAAAAAATAAGCGTTACTGCATTGGCATTACTAAGCAGTTTTACCATGCTGTCCCAGGATCCGCAGGTTGTGAAAACAGTTCAGCCGGGTAATAATTTATTAGCCATACTAATTATCATAATCGCCTTTGTACTGGCATTTGTAATATGGGGAATGGGGCAGGTATTGATTACCATGTCCCGCCAGTTGCTTGATAAGAATAAAATTATTTCAAAAAGCACTGTTTTTTTTTCCCTGACGATTATCCTGTCATTGGCCTCTCAAAATATATTGGCACAAGATCCGGTGACAAAAGAAATTGAAAATGCAATACCCAACTATGGAGGACTTTCTGCTACTACATTTTACTCTTTAATGGCAGTTGTGGCCACGGAAACCGTGGCAATCTTATTTCTCTTTTTTTCCATCAGGAGAATATATGCAGAGCTGGTCCCTGGAAAAACAGCCACGATTTTAAAAGAACCTAAATTGATTGCCTTGTGGAAGAAATTAAATAAAAAACTTACAAGGGCCATTCCATTAGAGCAGGAAGCGGATGCATTACTGGATCACGATTATGATGGCATCAGGGAACTGGACAATGCGTTACCACCCTGGTGGAAATATGGCTTCATTGTTACCATTGGCTTTGCTCTCGTGTATCTGCTGAATTTTCATGTGCTGGGAAATGGTAAAAATCCTGTCCAGGAATATGCACTTGAAATGGACAACGCTAAAATTGAGAAGGAAGCATTTGAAGCAAAAAATAAAGATAAAATCGATGAGTCAAATGTACCGATGGCCAACGTCTCAGGAGTGCAGCAAGGTAAGGAGTTTTTTATGGCTAATTGTGTTGCCTGTCATGGAACTAATGGTGAAGGCGGCGCCGGCCCAAATCTCACGGATGATTATTGGCTGCACAAAGGTTCGCTAAATGATATTTACAATACCATTAAAAAAGGATTCCCGGATAAGGGTATGCAATCATGGGCCGTGAAATTTAATCCAAAAGAGATCAGCCTGCTTGCCAGTTATGTCACAACGCTCAAAGGCACCAGGCCGCCAGGCGCAAAAGCACCACAAGGCGAGTTGTTCATTCCTGCAAGCGATACAAGTTCTCTAAAAATAAGCAAGCCTGACGACCAGGTTTCCGTAAAATGAGCACATGACATCAATAAAAAATATACCGGTTAAGGAATCTTTCCGTGACTCGGTTGCAACGATTAGCAAAGATGGCAAACGGAATTATATCCATCCAAAAAAGCCGGTGGGTAAATTTTATAATTTGCGTAGCTGGTTCAGCGTCTTTTACCTGATCGTTTTTTTTACATTACCCTTTATCAAAGTGAATGGTGCGCCATTGCTGATGATCAATATCCTGGAACGCAAGTTTATTTTGTTCGGGCTGATATTCTGGCCACAGGACTTTTTCATTTTTGGGATTGGCATGGTTACATTTATTGTCTTTGTTATCCTGTTTACAGTAGTATTTGGCAGGGTCTTTTGTGGCTGGGCATGTCCGCAAACTATTTTTATGGAGATGGTCTTTAGAAAGATCGAGTACTGGATCGATGGAGATGCTACCAAACAAAAGCAATTGAAGGCAATGCCATGGAACGCAAATAAAATAAAGAAACGCGGCATTAAATTTATACTTTTCTTCCTGCTTTCATTCCTGGTGGCCAACTTTTTTTTAGCCTACCTGATCGGTATGGATGAATTGCTTGGGTACGTAAAAGATCCTGCGGCACACACCGCCACACTTATTTCATTACTTGCTTTTACCCTCGTATTCTTCTTTGTATATTGGTGGTTCCGGGAGCAGGTATGTATCGTGGTTTGTCCGTATGGACGACTACAGGGTGTATTGCTTGACAAAAATTCTATCGTGGTAGCATACGATTATGTGCGGGGCGAACCGAGGAAAAAACTGGCAAGGCAAAAGGATCATGATACAGGCGATCACGAAAAATGCGCCGGTTGTAAAGGAAACAGCTCCTGCAAAAACCTGCCTACAACCTTTTTACCGGAATTAAAAACAGGTGACTGCATAGATTGTAATGCTTGCGTGAGGGTTTGTCCAACGGGTATCGATATCCGTAACGGCACCCAGTTGGAGTGCATTAATTGCACTGCGTGTATGGATGCCTGTGATGCCATTATGACCAGTATTCACAAGCCCACAGGCCTGATAAAATATGGATCCTGGAACAGTATTGCTAACAATGTGCAATTAAAATTCACCCCGAGAATAAAGGCATACACCGCTGTATTGACATTATTAATATCGCTGCTGGTATTTCTATTGATCAGCAGGAGCGATCTTGACGCCACACTGATGCGCACTGCCGGCATGACTTACACGTCTTTACCTGATGGCCGGATCGAAAATTTATATAGTTTAAAATTGGCAAATAAAACGCACAAGGACATTGCCATTAGTCTAAGGCTGGAAAATATCGAAGGGGAAATTGTGCTGGTTGGCAGCAGTACGCCGGTTGTAAAGAAGGAAGATTACAACAACCTTCAATTCCTCATTAAACTAAACAGGAATGATGTAAAAGGCTGGAAGACTGCGCTGGAAATAGGACTGTACCAGGATAACAAAAAGATTAAAAGCATTTCTGCGAAATTCATTGGGCCCGAAGTGTATGAATAACTATTATAGCTACTACGTGCTTTGAACTTCAGTTCACTAAATAAAATCATTACAAAATAAAAATTTAATTATGAATTGGGGACATAAAATAATTATTGTCTATGTCGTATTTGTTGCAGGCATGGCGTTCCTTGCTTACAAATCATCGACACAAAATATTGAACTGGTAACCGAAGACTACTATGCCAAAGAGCTGTTGTATCAGCAAAAGATCGATGAAGTAAAACGAACCAGTTCATTGTCCGAACCGGTAAATATCGAGTTTCTAAATCACCAGTTAAGGATTCATTTTCCAAAAGATTTTACAGCAAAACAAATTACCGGTGAGGCAGTCTTGTATTGCCCTTCAGATAAAAAAAAAGATAGGTATCAGCAATTTTCTGTTACAGATAGTGCTGTTAAAATACGAGTGCCGGAAAATTACAAAGGATTGCACTATGTTAAAATCAACTGGAGTTCTGAAGGAAAGAGTTATTATTTTGAACAAAAATTAATTATCTGATTATGACGGGCATATTTTTGGAAGCATTATTATTGGGAACGATCGGCAGCTTTCATTGCATCGGCATGTGTGGACCACTTGCATTTGCATTACCACTTAGCAATAACAGCGACTTTGCAAAATTTACGGGCAGTTTTTTATACAATATGGGCCGAATCACTACTTACAGTGCTTTAGGTTTATTATTTGGTTTGACAGGAAAAAGTTTTTTATTATTTGGTTTTCAGCAAGGTTTGTCAATCACCGCAGGAACAGTTATTTTATTTTTTCTGCTGATGCCCAAAAAGTGGCTTGCGGGAATCGGCACAAATAATATGATTGGATTGTACAATAGCAGGATAAGGTCTGCTCTTGGCCGGCTATTCAGTAAAAAAAATTATCATTCCTTATTCGCAATAGGTCTATTGAACGGATTGTTGCCCTGCGGGATGATCTATATGGCGGTTGCAACAGCCATCATTTTCGCTGATCCAATAAAAAGTAGTTTTTTTATGGCTGCATTCGGATTGGGTACATTACCAATGATGTGGAGCGTTTCTTTCTTTGGCAATTACATCGGTACCAGGCTACGACAAAAAATAAGGGCAGCCTATCCTGTTATGATGGCAGTGATGGCATGCCTGTTAATCGTCAGAGGGTTGGGACTTGGCATCCCCTATTTGAGCCCGGCAATAGATAGTCGTACTTCCGAAGTTCAAATTTGTCCCCCGGTGGTTCAAAACGGACAACGAGATATTAAGTAGTACTCATCTTGAAGCATTTAAAAAGTTGCCGTAACTATTGACTACCAGCTGAAAGTTTCTTTTCGTCCTCAGTTTGTGGCTTCCCTGTTCCATTCGGCTTGCCTGTGCCGGTTGTGATCAGCTCAAATAAACTTACCTGCAAATATTGGGTCCAGGCGTTTTTACAAATATCGAAACATTCGTAATCAGGAACCAATCCCTGGTGAGTAAAGTGTAGTTGCGTTTTATTATCGAGTTCATTAATTTCAAAAATAATTTTTGTGCCGGTCCACTCGCTTTTGTCCTCCGTAAAATTGAAGTAATTAGCTAATACAAGCCAGACAACTTTTTTGTCCGGAACAACTTCTACCAGTTTCATTTTACAGCGATGAACATCCTGGTAATGATACGAAAACTCATCATTGAGTTTTTCCGTGCTGCCGTCAATTTCTTCTGACCACCATCCACGAACATTATTGATTGCATTAAATACTTCATTCGGAGGTTGATCTACGAGTATGGTGGTTGTAAAATCTGGTGTTGTCATTTTTTTAATTTTTATTTTCTAATTACAGAAACAATAAAGTTGCTTTTGCTTCATCAGTCTTTATGCACTATCATTGTAGCTCGGGTATTCCTTCTTTTTCGGTTAACAATTTAAACAAACTTTCTTTTATATAAAAGTCCCAGGCTTTTTCACAACCTTTATAACACTCGATGCCGGGAACAAGGCCGATATGGGTAAAACTAATTAGAGTGGTATTGTCTACGGTTGAAATCCCCCAATTTATTATAGTGTTTTGCCATTCCTTTTTATCTTTGAGCCAGTGTTTGTAACAATCAATTACCTGCCAGCCTATTTTCCCGCCAGGAACAATTTCAATGATCTTCATTGTTATAAAAGTTTCACCGAAACGCACGGTGAAAATATCATTGAGCTGTTCTGAGCGACCTTCAAAAATGGTTGTCCACCAACCCGGAACATTGCTGATGGCTTTAAATGCTTCCTGTGTGGTGGCGTTAACTTTAATGATCGCGTTGTAGTCATGTTTTTTCATCTTACTATTTTTAGTTGGTACTTTTAAAATATTATACAACGATCATCCCGGCAGTCAGGTTAACAATCGTTCCGCTTATTGCACTACCCTCATCAGAAGCTACAAAAATGGCGACATTTGTTAGTTCTTCCAGCGTAGTCAACCGCCGCCTGTGTGTCATACTTTCCATAACGGAATGAAACTGCTCAAAGCTGATACCATGAGACTTTCCATGGATGTCCCAGACCTCATCAATAAGCGGCGTCTCCGGTATGCCGGTTGTAAGCAGGCAAACAGCGCGCACTCCGTACTGTCCGCATTCAACAGACAGTGATCGGCAGAGTGCTTCCATCGCCGCCCAGGCTGGTACCATGCCGCCCACGAACGGAGGGCTTATACGACTCGCATTTGGCGTATGCATTAAGATCACTCCACTTCCCTGCTTAACCATCCGGCGCGCCGCTGCTTTGGTGGTGATAAAATGAGCCTGCGTGTAGGTGGTAACCGGGAGGGAAAA
>JBDSLD010000299.1:0-8098 GCA_039916545.1 Ferruginibacter sp. | reverse complement strand
TCACGTTTAGCTATGACGCCACTACTTCAGCCCTAAGCAATTTTAATGGCTACCGTGGCGCCAGCGAGTTCAACATTATCAAGAAAGGATTTTACAGCGAGAACAACAGCGCCTCCCGCCAGGTGTTCTGTCCAAGGTTTTAAACAAAAAAACTACCCCGGTTCTTTGTTCCGGGGCAGTTCGATTTTATCACTTCTACTGTGTTATTATTCCTTGCTGATACTGATTTTAAATGAATCGCCCCTGATATATTGCCTGTATTTATTTCTTATTTCCTCACTTTGTTTTTTGCCATTGATAAGTAGGTCCTTGTCTTTGTATTCAATTGTAAAACCTTCTTTTTGATCTATCAGGCCATCTTTTTCCATTTCGTTAAACATTGTCTTTGTTAGCAGTAATTCTTCTTTGGCCTTCATAATACCAGCATTGGTATTTTTCATTATTTCATCTACATTGATCTTTTTTATTTCTTTTTTGCTTTTCTCAATTTCGACTTTAGCTTTCTCCATCGCTTTCTTTACAGACTCCATATTGATCTTTTCTATTTCTTTTTTTGCATCCTGTAAAGAAAGTTTTATGTCATTATTTACTTTGTTCCATTCTATTTCACTTAATGCTGATTTCACACTTTGTTCTATTTTGGTAAAATCAATCCCTTTCATGGCTTTATCAATATCTACATTGATTTTATCAAAATCCACCTTATCAAGCGAAGCTTTGATCTCCTGGTTTATTTTACTAAAATCTATTCTTGTCAGTTCCTTCTGCACCTTTAACATTTCCTTATCCATATTAAGCATCAACTGATCAAAATCCTTAATACTCATCTTAGCATCATCGCCTGCTGTCTTTCCCGGTATTGTATCCCCGATGTCAGTAAGAGTATCCAATTTGTCTATCGGACCAAAAGGGGTATTTTGGAAGGACATGGTCACTCCGGCAATTAAAAGGCAAGCTGCTATGCCTGCGATAACTTTTTTGTTTTTTTGAAAAAACTGTTTCATGGTATAGTGTTTTGTTAGGCTGAATGTTTTACGAATGTTTTCGTATCAAATATATTAATGTCTGTTAACTTTTTTAAAGGCTTTCATCAATTTTAACATTTTGTCGCATCGCTGCCCTGGTTAGTATTTTATTTACTGCTCATTTTGTACGATTTTTACATATTAATTATCGCCTTTACCTGTTTATAATCCATTTTAATTGAAAACAGCACTTATAATAGAAAAGTATAATCTTCAGATATTTTAACAATTGGATCTTTGATGAATAAATTAGCACTATGAAAAGAATAATTCTTGCAGCAATATTTTTTAGTTTGGCGATTGCGGTAAAAGCACAGGATGAAAGAGAAGAAAGTACCGGTGGATTTAAAAAAGAAAACCTTTTTACCGGCGGTAATGTAAATGCTTCCTTTTTTAATGGGACAACAGCCTTAGGGGTTAGTCCTTATTTCGGTTATAGTATTACAAACTGGCTGGATGCAGCCGTGAGCCTCAATTTCAACTATGTGTCCCAACGTGATGTATATGATTATGGCGATAAGGTTCGGCAAACGGTACTTGGGCCAGGCGCATTTGTACGGATTTTTCCTGTGAAATTTTTATTTGCACAGGCACAATTTGAGCATAATTTTTTAACGGAAAAGTATATCCCCGCTAATAATAGCGGTTACTCGCGTGATAAATTTAAAACAGACGTGAATAGTTTATTATTAGGGGTAGGTTATGCTTCGGGCAGAGAGCAGTACAACAAGACCTACTATTTTATTTCACTATCATTTGACGTGCTGAAACTTGCCAATTCTCCTTACGTTGATAATTTACAAAGAGGTATCCCCATCATAAATGCAGGATTTAATATTGCCTTGTTCCAGGGAGGCGGTCGCAGGTAGACTATGAATCACCTGCATCTTAGGAAGATAGTCAACTTATACTCAATAAATTTTCCACGTGATCTACCTCCCAAAAGTGGCTCACCGGGAAAATTCGTGGTTGCCACAACACTCTAAGAGTTAATATAATTTTATTTTAAAAGGTTATCTATGGCATGTGGTGAATAATAAATTCAGGATAAAATGCAGGATCTGGATTTACACTTAATCCTTTTGACTAACTATTTTTTTCAGTGCATTTAACCTGCCTCCGCATTACAATGGTAATAACTTATAACGTTACCTATTGCGCCACCAGGCGCATCCGGATAATGGAAATTATGCAGGCCTGGTTGTTTCCGGTAACAAAAAATTCATGAACGGGTTTAACTCCTTATATCTTTGCCAAATTATTTATAATCAAAGACACCGGGATTTTTATAATTTCAACCATTTTAAATAAACCTGCGCATACATGTCAACCAATATTTTGTTTTCGTTTGTCATAGGATATTTTGTATTGCTTTTAGTAGTTGCCTGGTTCACCAGCCGTAACTCAAACAATGATTCTTTTTTTATAGGTAACCGCAACAGCAACTGGATGTTGGTTGCATTTGGTATGATCGGTACTTCTCTCAGCGGCGTTACTTTTGTTAGTGTACCAGGCGCGGTGGGAGATGTATCCGGTAACAGTTTTAAGGGCTTTGCCTACATGCAGGTTGCCATCGGTTATTTGATTGGTTATGCAGTGATTGCTTTTATATTATTGCCCTTGTATTACCGCCTTAAACTTACCTCTATTTATAATTACCTTTTACAAAGATTTGGGGTAACAGCTTATAAAACAGGCGCGCTCTTTTTTATAATCAGTCGTACAGTTGGCGCCACGGCCCGTTTATACCTGGTGATAAACGTGTTGCAGTTTTTTATTCTTGATAACTTGAAAGTGCCATTTGTAGTCACGGCAGCAGTGATCCTGTTGATGATCCTGCTGTACACTTTTGAAGGCGGTGTAAAAACAATTGTCTATACCGATACTTTACAGACTACTTTAATGATATCCGGTCTGATCATTTGTATCGTTTATATTTTAAATAACCTTAGCTTATCGCCGGGAGAAGCCCTGACACAGTTGAGCTCTAAAGGTTACCTCAATGTTTTTAATACGGATGTAAATAGCAAAGGGTTTTTTGTAAAACAAATCGTCGGCGGTGCTTTTATCACAATTGCGATGACGGGCCTCGACCAGGAAATGATGCAAAAAAATATCAGTGTGAAGCGGTTGGGGGATTCTCAAAAAAATGTAATTACATTGGCTATAATTTTAGTTTCGGTGTTATTTTTGTTCCTGCTTTTGGGAGGCTTGCTTTATTTGTATGGAAATGCAAACGGTGCTTTTTACCAGGATGCAATTGTTAATGGAAAAACGGTAAAGCATTTTTTATTGAACAACGTAAATGTTATCGGCGACAAGGCGTTCCCTTCCATTGTATTAAATTATTTTCCTCCCGCGGTCGGGATCATGTTTATCATCGCCTTGATCTCTGCTTTATTTCCAAGTGCTGATGGGGCTTTGACTGCTTTGACTTCTTCTTTCTGTATCGATATCCTTGGGTTGAAAGACAGAAAGGACCTTGATGAAAAGCAACGGAAACGGCTTCGGCTATTGGTGCATCTTTCTTTTACAATTATATTTTTAATTTGTATCATGGTATTTAAAGTACTGAACGATAATAGCATCATCGATAAGATATTGGACCTTGCCGGGTACACTTACGGACCATTGCTTGGCCTGTTTGCGTTTGGTATTTTTACAAGGAAGAACCTGCCCAATACGCTCGCAGTTACGCTTGTTTGTTTGATTGCGCCGGTATTGTCTTACCTAATAAGTATGAACGCAAAAAGCTGGTTCAATGGCTACCAGGTGGGTATTGAACTCCTGCTCATTAACGGACTTATTACTTTTATCGGGCTATGGGCGATATCGAATCCCAAATCATTGGCAGCAAGCGCATAAATAAATAATATGGAATTAGTCAGTCAGCTGGCCGAGCAATATGCCGCGGTTTTTTCTTCTGATGAAGATGACCTGATCAGTAAAGTAGCTGAATACACGACCCTTACTCACAGCAATGCACATATGCTGAGCGGCCATGTACAGGGAAATTTTTTAACACTATTAAGCAGCCTGTTACAACCTGGAAAGATATTAGAAATTGGTACCTTTACGGGTTATAGTGCGCTATGCCTTTCAAAGGGTTTAAAGGCGGACGGGGTTTTACATACTATTGAATTAAGGGAAGATGATGCGGCAATTGCAAATGGCTTTTTTCAGCAATCAGCAGATAAGGATAAAATAATTTTACACGTGGGAAATGCTAAAGACATTATTCCATCGTTAGAAGAAGAATGGGATATTGTTTTTATTGATGCAGACAAAACAGGATATATTGATTATTACGAATTGATTTTGCCGGCTGTAAAACAAAACGGTCTTATTATCGCCGACAATGTATTGTTTCATGGACAGGTTTTAGAAGAAAATGTCAGCGGAAAAAATGCCGTCGCTATCCATGAATTTAACATGCACGTAAAGAATGACAACAGAGTTCAACAGGCATTATTAACAATAAGAGACGGATTGTTAATAATAAGAAAACTGTAAAACAAGCTAACTGCTTATATTGTAAATTAAATTTAAAAATAGGTACCGGGACAATATTTTATCTATTTAAATGATTGAACAGGCATGATAAAAAAGATATTTCAGTTGATATTCATCGCAGGTTTGTTTGCCATACCTGCAAAGGCTCAAAACCTGACCCCTGAACAATATATTGCGCTGTACAAAGACATTGCTATCCGTGAAATGAAACGTATGGGTGTTCCTGCTGCGATCTCCCTGGCACAGGGGTTATTGGAGACAGAGAGCGGCAATAGCGTTCTGGTGAAAAAATCAAATAATCATTTTGGCATTAAATGTAAAAGCACCTGGACCGCCGGTGGTGTGAGCCATGATGATGATGCACCGGGTGAATGTTTCAGAACGTATAAAACCGCAGACGATTCGTACCGTGACCATAGTAATTTCTTACGTGGCGGCGATCGCTATTCTTTTTTATTTAATTTGGATCCTACAGATTATAAAGGTTGGGCTTATGGATTAAAAAAGGCAGGCTATGCCACAAATCCCAAATACCCTAATATCCTGATCAGGCATATCGAGCAATATAATTTACAGCAATACTCGATTGCCGGCGCTGGAGGTGTTCCAAAATTTGAATCCGAAAAATATAAAGACGATACAATTATCTTCGATAAGAATCAAACATTTGAGAATGACCAGCAGCCAAATAACCCGGTAACAATAACTGCGGTCAAAGATAATAATGAAAGCGCTTCATTTAATCCCGGCGCTTTTGACCAGGTAATCTCTATCAATGGAAGTAAATGCCTGAATGCAAAAAAGGGAACTTCACTTTTGGCCATTGCTACCAGGTACGATATAAACCTGCATAAACTTTTAGACATTAATGAATTGGAAGATGATGGTATGCTCGAAGAGGACCAGCTTGTGTTCCTCCAAAAGAAAGCTAAAAATGGTGACAAGGATTTTGTTGTAGTGCAGAAAAAAGAAACGCTTTATAATATCGCTCAACAAAATGGTATTCAGTTGGAAAGCCTGCTCGAAT
This sequence comes from Ferruginibacter sp., assembly GCA_039916545.1. Classification (GTDB taxonomy): domain Bacteria; phylum Bacteroidota; class Bacteroidia; order Chitinophagales; family Chitinophagaceae; genus Ferruginibacter. Next base: position 2,533 of record JBDSLD010000299.1, on the reverse strand, counting down.
ACAATCACCTGGCTGAAGATGGAGATGTGTCACCGGGTACAAAACTTTATCTTAAGGCAGTAGCTGAATCCAGCCAGGCAAAAACTATCCAGGCTAGTGTTCCCAATAATAAAATTGTTTATTACGAAGTTCAACCAAAGGATGGATTGTACACCGTCGCGAAAAAATACAATGTGACCGTTCAACAGCTGAAGGAATGGAATAACCTGGCATCAAATGATTTAAGAATAGGCCAGCAACTGATCGTAGGAAAATAAAGTAAGTATTATCAGCCCGCCGGCAAAGTAATAGCATCGGCCGGTAACTTTACAATAGATAGCATAGATCAGGTTTTTAGTTATACATTGCCGTCGCAAATTGCGTGTACCCCACACCGTTAAATAATAATAAAACCCAAACGTCATGCCTGTCATAGTGGTTAATGATAAAAAATTTCAGCCTTATATCAGTGCTGCTGAGATCCAAAAGCAAATAGAAAAACTGGCTGCCCGGATCAACACCGATTATGAAGGTAAACGTCCTTTATTTATTGCTATCTTAAATGGGTCGTTCATGTTCGCATCCGACTTATTTAAGGAGATAACCATTGACGCTGAAATATGTTTTATAAAGCTGGCATCCTACAAAGGCACGCGTTCCACCGGAAATGTAATTACTTCGATAGGCCTCGACGAACCTTTGCTGAATCGGCATGTAGTGATCATCGAGGATATCGTTGACACTGGTAATACGCTTAATAAATTTTTGCCGCAACTGCACAACCAACAACCCGCATCATTAAAAATTGCTGCCTTGTTACATAAGCCGGAAGCGCTTGCATACCCGATAGTCATAGACTACCTGGGCTTTAGTGTTCCTGATAAATTCCTGTTAGGCTTTGGGCTCGACTTTGATGGATTAGGCCGCAACCTGGCGGAGATCTATCAATTGGTAGAGGAATAGCCGTGTTGAATAATGTGTTGTTTATTGCAGCAATGATTTTTTATTTGACGTAACTTTAGCCTGTTGAAAAAGCTGTTTGCATATACTTTAACCTATTGTGTTGTCCTAACTATTAGTGCTCAATATTATCTTCGGGGCGAAATACAGGATGAAAAAAAACTTCCACTTCAAAATGTGAAGATGGTATTTCATTCGGGCCCGGCGATTTATTATTCTGGCTCTTCCGGCGGATTCGGTATCAGCACCACTAAATTATATGACTCCCTTACTGTGAGCCTGGATGGTTATGAAACCAAAACAGTCGGTATCAAAGCGGATGTTTTTCAGTCGATAATTATGAAGACGCTGTCTTCAAATGCAAGTAAATCCCGCCAGCACCTGATCTCCATTACAACCGACCAAACCCGGTCCTATAAATTCAACTCGTATGTAAGTGATGAGTCTTATTTTTCTTTGGTGGAGAATGAAGAAGTGAATGCCATGAAATTTCCGAACACGGCTTTCTCACTCAACGTTAATAAGGCTTCCTACAGTAATATCCGGCGCTTCCTGCACATGAATAGTACGGTGCCGCCAGATGCGGTTCGTATTGAAGAATTACTGAATTACTTCAACCTTCATTATACAGAACCTGGAAAAGAAGAGGTCTTTAAAATCGAATCTCAATATTCAGATTGTCCGTGGAACGACAAAAGCAAGTTACTTTTTTTGAATATCAATGCGCGTAAACTGGATATGGATAACGTGCCTCCCTGTAACCTTGTTTTTTTAATTGATGCATCCGGAAGTATGGATATGCCCAATCGCTTACCACTGGTAAAAGCGGCCTTTCAAATGCTGGTAAAAAACCTGCGGGCAAAGGACACTGTATCCATTGTTATTTATGGAGGCAATGTAGCAGTGTGGTTGCCACCGACGAGTGGTAATGAAAAACAAAAGATCACCCAATCAATTGAAGAACTGGCTGCTTCGGGCGATACACCCGGCGAATCTGCGATCAGGATGGCTTATAAAGTAGCGGAACAGACGTTCATTAAAGGTGGAAATAACAGGGTGATACTCGCAACTGATGGAGACTTCAATGTGGGTGAAACAAGTGAGAAGGCGTTGGAGGAACTCATTACCAAAGAGCGGCAAACGGGCGTTTATTTAACCTGTCTCGGCGTGGGCATGGGAAATTTTAAAGATTCCAAATTAGAAACGCTCGCCAAGAGAGGCAATGGAAACTATGCTTACCTGGATGATATAAAAGAAGCAGAGAAAGTACTGGTAAAAGAAGTGACCCAAACATTTTTTTCGGTAGCTGACAATGTATTTTTAAATGTGCATTTCGATCCGGCGATCATAAAACAATACAGGTTGATAGGTTTTGATAATAAAAGGGGCGCTATTGCAGATTCTACGGGCGACCTGGAAGGTGGTGAAATTGGAAGCGGCAATAGCGTAATGGCAATTTTTGAAGTGGTGCCGCAAGACGCTGACTCGATAACTGCACGTTCAGCAGGACAAGCGCCGCTTGCCCGCATCTCGTTAAATTATGTTTTGAGCAACAACCACAAGATCCATAGAGAGATTAAATTTGATTGCGTTG
>JBDSLD010000298.1:0-2691 GCA_039916545.1 Ferruginibacter sp. | reverse complement strand
TCACGTTTAGCTATGACGCCACTACTTCAGCCCTAAGCAATTTTAATGGCTACCGTGGCGCCAGCGAGTTCAACATTATCAAGAAAGGATTTTACAGCGAGAACAACAGCGCCTCCCGCCAGGTGTTTTGTCCAAGGTTTTAAAATGGCGCCAGCGTTAGCTGAAATATGGAACCTAACAGATGCTGAAGTTGAATTTCAATGTTCAACCATTTAAATTGGGTTTTTACTACTGGTTTAGCAACAAAACCAATATTGATCCGATTTTTTATCATAAGTAACCCTTTAAGAAAAGTCACCTAATCGTTCACGCAGTTTTAACATTTTGTCTTATTTATATTTTTATCTTAGTGTGTAACTTGCGTCTTACCAATTTATATGAAACCTTTGTAATACCACACAGCAACTACCTGCATTGCTTTTGAGAAAAGATTGAAACGCGCTACCAGCGCAAAAGTACAACCGCCGGCAACGGTTCATTAAACTTTAAGCCGGCTTAATAGTCATTGATTATTTAAATATTCCGGGTTCAGTTTTTACCAAACTAATGTTTAAAAGATACTGTTTAGATCCATCAGAAAATTTGTTGCAAAAGATCAGCGGAGCAAACAGTCACGGATAAATTTTCGTACCTGTATTTAATAGGTGGTGAGTGAACTTTGCATTGTTTTATTCGTTATCATTTAGTAATTTGTATAAAAATTTTTCCTTGACAATTCTCAAATTCTTTACCGCTTACCTGTTGGGTTCGATATTGCTTTTTGGCCTTGCTACGCCTGCAACTGCGCAATTACAATTTATAGAAAACAGGGGCCAGTGGGATAGTAAAGTAAATTTTAAGGCGGATATCCAGACAGGCGCATTTTTTATGGAGCAGAAGGGATTCACTGTTTTACAACATAATGTGAAGGACCTTGAAAAATTAGCTGCCCTGGCACACGGTGACCTGCCTGCAGGCGGAGCTGAAAGCAGCACTTCCGGTGCTGTAAAAAAATCAATTCCTTCAAATAAGGATTTCATTTTGCGTTCACATGCTTACCGGGTCAGTTTTTTAGATGCACAGAAAGGCGCGGTTGCATCACCGGATAAACCATTGCCGACTTACAATAATTATTTCCTGGGCAATGATAAAAGCAAATGGCAGGGAAACTGTAAAATATACCAGGCGGTTACCTATAAAAATATGTACCCCAATATCGATGTGCGTTACTACACCGATGCGGGCACATTGAAATATGATATCATTGTGCGCCCCGGCGGTAATGTAAATGACATCTCTTTAAAGTACGAAGGGGTGGATAAGCTGGAAATTAAAAACAAAGAACTCGTTATCGGCACTTCCGTTGGTGAGGTGAAAGAATTATACCCCTACACTTACCAGTTACAAAAAGGCGCCAGGCAAACGCTGGATTGCAAATATGTGTTAACGGGAAACGTAGTACGATTCAAAATAAAAGATTACCTCCCCAATGAAACGATCGTGATCGACCCTACGCTGATCTTTGCTTCCTTTACCGGCAGTTCAACAGATAACTGGGGATATACGGCTACGCCCGGACCTGACGGAAGCCTTTTTGCTGGCGGTATCTCATTTGGCAGCGGTTACCCGGTATCGATCGGCGCCTTTGATCAGACTTTTAACGGTGGTATTGATGAAGATTCAAACGGTCCCTATGATATCGCGATCATTAAATTTTCACCGGATGGGGTTAACAGGCTTTTTGCCACCTACCTTGGGGGCAGCGGCAATGAACAGCCGCATAGCATGATCTGTGACGGTGCAGGCAACCTGGTTATTGCCGGACGTTCTAATTCTTTTTCACCCGATCCTGCAAAAAATTATCCTACGATTTTGCCCAGGATAGGACCAGCTGGAAATTATGATATTGTAATTACTAAACTTAATGCTACCGGCACTGCATTACTTGGATCTGTTGCCATTGGCGGAAGCGGGGCAGATGGCGTTAATATCAGGAAAAAGTTTGACACGCCTGATGGTGCGGAAACGACAAGGAGAAATTATGGCGATGATGCCAGGAGCGAAGTGTTATTGGATGGCGCTAATAATATACTCGTGGCGTCTTGTACACAATCATCTGATTTCCCGGTGGCAGGTTCCTCCATCCAGTCTTCTTTTGGCGGAGGAAAGCAGGACGGTGTGATCCTGAAATTCAACCCCGATCTATCCGCCAGGATATTCAGTACTTTTTTTGGCGGTAATGGAAGCGATGCCTGTTTTGTTTTATCTATTAACCCAGCGACCGGTAATTTATATATCGCAGGCGGCACCAGTAGTTCAGATTTACCGGGCGATCGGGTGGGCGTTGTCTACCCCGGCTTCCAGGGCGGTGAAGTAGATGGTTTTGTAACCCAGATGAGGCCCGATGGCTCAGGCATTATTAAAACAAGTTACCTCGGTACGATTGGCAATGATCTTGTATATGGCCTTCAGTTTGATAAATTTGGCTATCCGTATGTTACCGGTACCACCACCGGCAGCTGGCCGGTAACAAATGCGGCTTTCAGTAGCCAGGGAGGTAAACAGTTTATTGCTAAAATGCAGCCCGATCTTTCAGCTTTCGTCTATTCCACCGTTTTTGGCACCAATTCAACAATTCCCAATATATCTATCACGGCATTTTTAGTGGACCGCTGCCAGAATGTGTATGTGTCTGGCTGGGGCGGTAAATTT
>JBDSLD010000297.1:0-15578 GCA_039916545.1 Ferruginibacter sp. | reverse complement strand
ACCGACAGGAAAATACAAATTAAAATATACAGGAGTGACCAGGCACCGGCAAGTTTGTTTCATGAATACAATACCATAGATTCGGTAAAGGTGACTGATAATGGAGAGGGTTTCACTGCAAACAATTTCGCTTCTTTTAAAACCGCTTACAGCCGTGAAAATAAGGACTACGGATGCAAAGGTATCGGGCGTTTTACTGTACTCGCAGCTTTCGGAAAAATTGACATCCAGAGCACGTACCCGGAAAATAAGAAATGGTATTACCGTGAACTCAGTTTTGACGTGAATGATGAAGTAAAAGAAATAAAAATGGAAGAGACGGAAGATAAGAACAGGAAAACGGTTGTGACTGCGACAGGGTTTAACAATACAACACTCAGGGATGCAACGGCAGTTTCTGTGCATGTAATTGCTGAAGGCATTATGGAGCATTGTCTGGTGTATTACCTGTGTGGCGATCTTCCCCGGATTGAGGTTTTGGAAGGTGAAGGAACAGATATTGCTGTTGTAAATGAGTTATATGCCAGGGTTTCCAAAGAAGCCGAAAAAAATTTTACCGCCGGCGATATGTCTTTTAACTGCTTTATCACGAAGAGTCAAAAAACCAACAACCGGAAAAATCATTATATACATTACTGCGCAAATTCAAGGGTTGCAGGCGCTGCGAAAAGCCTTGGAAAGGTAAATAGCCTGTTTGCCTATCCAATCCAGGAAAACGGCCAGTTATATTGCTTGGATGTATACGTTGTGTCGGAATATCTGAATAAAAAAGTGTACTCAGCCAGGAACGGCTTTGCTATACCGCAGGATAGGGAAAATGGTTTTTTCAATGAACTCTCTTTTGCAGAAATAGAAGAAGCCATTGCAGCAAAATTGGAAGAGAACTATGATGAGTTTACAAAAGCAACCAAAGACAGGAATATTCGGGAAATTGAAAAATTTATTATCAATCTTGCTCCAAAATATAAACGTTACCTGGGCCGGCCTGAAATATTGAACAGTGTCCCTCCAAATTTATCGGAGGACAAAAGGGACGAATTTCTTTACAGGATTTCCATTGCTGAGAAAAAAGTTATTGATTCCAAAATTCAAAAGTTTATCGACAACAAGGAAATCAATGTCGATACCATTGAAGAATTAAAACAAGAATTAAGGGGGAAAACAATATTCGATGCGGATAACCTGGCCGATTATATGTTTAGAAGAAGATCTGTGCTGGATATTTTTAAGAAATTTCTCGATGCCGATCAGAACGGCAAATACCGGCTGGAAGAAGATATCCATAACTTAATTTTTCCAATGGGTGTTACCAATAAAGGGGCAGCTTATGAATCGCATAATTTATGGATGCTGGATGAAAGATTTGCCACGTTCGATTTTATTGGTTCCGACATTCCAATTACAACCATGTCGCAGAAAAAAAGCAAACTGGAGGTTGACATAATGATGGTCGACAAACCACAGATGTTTGACAATCCGATCAGTTTCGCTGCGGAGCCTTCAGGAGAAATCACATCAATGGTTATTTTTGAATTCAAAAGGCCCGGCGAAACCGCATATCAGAAAAGGAAAAATGATTTCCGCTGGGAATTCAATGAACTTATTGACAAATATTTCGAAGCCTTTATTTATGGCGACGATAAGAAAAGCAAAAACTATCGTGGCAATACCGTTGTCCTGAGAAAAGATACGCCGAAATTCGGGTATATAATTGTAGACGTAATTCCTCCCCAGCTTGAAGAGTATAACAAAAATAAGGGTTATAAATGTACTCCTTTTGGCACCCTGTATAAGATTATACCTGAATTAAACCAGCATATTGAAGTTATAACGTTTAACCAGTTGCTGAGAGCCGTCGAAACGCGGCATGCACCATTCTTTGACAAATTGTTTACAAAATAAAAAGGTTTAACTTACACAAAAATCTTCCGGTTAGTCTAGGAAGCTCATGTATTTATCCGTTTTTCCAAATTGTCGTTGTCATTTCCAGGAAACCAGTTAACGCATATCGCACAGGGTTAGATGATATTATATAAAGGGTTTCATTTGCCAAACTGATGGATTTTTTTTGTTTGGAGCCTGATCTTGATAAAACTCACTCAGATAGAACAGTACCTACACAAGATTTTCCGTAAACACCTCCGGTTGTTTTTTAGCCAGGGATACTAAAGCTATAACTTTTCGCCTTTACTATAATTCTTTAGCCCAATCAGTGCAAAGCCATACTTGTGGATGGCCATCGTATAATCAGGTAAATAACCCTGTGGATTTTGTTGGATAACAAATCGAAAACCTTCTGTGTTTCTAAATAAAAGTCAAGTGCTGCACTATTTTCCTGCGCAGATAATTTTAATGCTCCCATATTTGTCAGGCATCACCGTAGGCGGATGCAAACCTTGCAGGGTTTTCTTCAAAAAGAACTTTATGCAATTACAAATTCCTGCAATAAATCTATAGCCGGTTCAAATTTCTTTTGTTCTGGTTTAACAATGTCTTAGAAATGGCGCAATATGCACCAATTCAAAATTTGAATATGCCACCAACGCATTATTAAGTCTGCTACCTTTGCTAATAATGTTATTTTAAAAGAGAAAAGTGAAAGTGATTATGATGAAGTATGATAACAAAACTGTGCTAAAGGCAATTTCAATCTGCTTTAAACCGTATTTAAAGCCCGAAGAAGCGATGATCTATTGCAACCTTGGCAGAACACAGCTAGCAAAAAAATGCGACGAATACGGGGTCTTTAAAAATGCCAACGGGTATTTGAAACGGGAGGATCTTGATCTGATCCTCTCGGGCGCTCCTTCAAAGATCGACGAGCAGGTAAGAAAAATAAAACTATGAAGGCAACCTGCTAATTGCCTCCAGAGCATTCGCCTTACGATACCTTTTATATGTCTTGTGAACATACTTGGTAGAAGTGTGCCCCAACATACCGGCAACCGTTGCGATATCAGTACCCTTGTCTTGCAACAGGACGGAAAAACTATGCCGGGCGCAGTGCCAGGTTATGTGTTTACCAAGCCCTGCGTCATCGCACCATTTTGCAAGTAACTTATTCGCGCCATCTGCAGTTGGCAATTTAAATAGGAGGCCCTCTTTTCTTTCTCCCAGAATTTGTAATGCAACCGGGTGAAGGGGCAGGTCGAGCATCTCCCCTGTTTTACTTTGGGTTATGTTGACGATGCCGTTTTCTTTGATATTCTCCCACTTCAAGGGTTTCACATCTACCCATCTAAACCCGGTATACAAAGAAAATACAAAAGCCTTTTTCACTTCGTGATTTAGACACGGTGTGTTCATCAGCTTGTTATATTCCTCTGCTTCTAAAATGTCTTTCACTTTTTTATTTGACTTTGCTTTAGAGGCAAGGTTGGCTGCAGGGCTAACTTTAAAATATCCATCTTTACTGGCTGCTTCCAATACGCGTTTAAACCTGCTGAAATAATTCGCGGGCGTTTCACCATTTAGATTTGCCAACAAATAACTTCTAAATCGTTCGCACAAATTTTCGTTGATCTCTATTGCGGAAATATAGCTTTTATTAATAAACGATTTAAACGAACCAAGACTTTGACTCAGGTGCGGTTTCCCTTACGCGAATTTTGTTTTACAAACTCTGCGTAATAATCCAGGAAATTGCTTTTTATTTTATGCTGGGGAATGTAGCCGCTACTAATTGCCTGGTGATCAAGGATCATTTGAGAGCGCTTCATTTCCAATATGGTCATCGCCTCTTTGTTGTGATTTTTTTGGACCTGGTCCTTTGGCTTTACATAGATAAATATTCCGGTGGCCATTCGCTGACCGGCATTTCGGCCCCATTCCAATGCGTAAAAGATTTTTTTCTTATCGGAGGATAATCTCTGCGTGAAGTTGATGTTCATATAAGTAGGCTTTAATTCATACTACTAATATACAAATTTCGTGTGTCATTCCATGTGTCATTTATGTGTCAAAAAGTATGGGAGAAAGCGGTAAAAAGCGGTAAAAATTGACACACGAGAAATAATAAACCCCTGTAAATCAATCATTTACAGGGGTTACCAGGTGCCCGGGACTGGATTCGAACCAGCACATCCTTGCGAACGCTGCGACCTGAACACAGTGCGTCTACCAATTTCGCCACCCGGGCTTATTCATGCAGGGCTGCAAATATAGAAAACTATACCTATCCGCCCAAAACCGATGCAATTAAATTAAATTGTTTGACCGCGACCCTTCCAGCCAGTCAATAAAACGCCGGCTATCACCAGTATCGTGCCTATTACCTGCTCAAAAAAAATCGCCTCCCCCAGGATAAAGTGTGCCTGGATAATGGTACTCACGGGGCCGATACTGGAAACGATCGCCACATTGTTTGACCCAATTCGCTTCATGGCAGAAGACAATAAAAAGCCGGGAATAACGGTTGCCACCACTGCCAACAAGAATCCATAGCCCCAGAAGGAGCCTTGGGCCGGTATTGCCCGGTAATTTCCTGCTAAAAAAAAGTGTAAAAAGATGCCGGCCGTCGCAGCCAGCATGGAGTAGGCGGTAAATTTTGTAGCGCCTACCAGCGGCACCATCCTTCCGCTTCCAACCAGGTAAATAGAATAAGTGATCGCGCAAATAAAGATCAATATGCTTCCCATTAAAAAATCTGGATTGTTAAAATCTATTTTGAGCTCCCCGAAATAAGCAATCCCGATCCCCAGGTAAGTGAGCATAAGCGCTATTTTCTGAACACCGGAAATCTTCTGCCGGAAGATAGCGGCATTGATCAGCACCACAAAGCTTGGATAAACGAAAAGTATCAGCCGCTCCAACCCGGCACTTACATATTGCAACCCTATAAAATCAAATAGACTGCTGAGGTAATAGCCGAATAACCCAAGCGTGATAATGGCTATCCAATGTTTCCCTGTAAGCGTACTATTGTCTTTTTTGTTACCTGCGAATATCGCGGCGCCTAAGAAAAATGGAAGTGAAAAAACCATCCTCAACGTCAGCAATGTAAGCGCATCTGTATGTGTTTGTTCAAACGCTTTTTTAACAATGATCGCCTTTGTTGAAAACAGCACAGATCCTGCAAATGCAATAATAAATCCTGCTACCGGCACAGCAGTATTGTTAGATTTTATTTCCATTATGTTAATTGGTAATTAGCCGGCAGACTATTGTACATTAATTTAACATCAGTCCCGTAAAAAATACAGAACAGTTTTTGAATGCGCTTGATTTATTTCGGTTGTTTTAATAAATAGCCAATGGCTTGAGAAATATCCCTGCTCACAAATGAATACCTACACTGATATATTAAAATCTCTGAGTGCCTCATTCAGACTGGTCTTAAGATCAGTCGAGGGCTTGCGTTTGCCTATAATCAAAGCGCAACCGACGCCATATTCACCAGCCGGAAATTTCTTCATTACAGATCCCGGGATAACTACACTGCGGGGTGGCACTTTACCTTTCATCTCCACCGCTTCATCACCACTTACATCAATGATCCTGGTAGATTGTGTTAGCACAACATTAGCGCCTAACACAGCTTCCTTACCCACTTTTACGCCTTCCACCACAATACACCGACTACCTATAAAACATCCATCTTCAATGATCACCGGGCTTGCCTGCAATGGTTCCAGCACTCCTCCAATACCCACGCCACCACTCAGGTGTACGCTCTTGCCGATCTGGGCACAACTACCCACCGTGGCCCAGGTATCAACCATCGTACATTCATCTACGTAGGCCCCAATATTAACATAAGAAGGCATCAATACGACATTTCTTGCCAGGTAAGCGCCATACCTCGCAATGGCATGTGGTACCGCTCTTACTCCCAGTCCCGCATACCCGCTTTTTAATTTCATCTTATCATAAAACTCAAAAGGTGGCAACACCATTGTCTCCATTTGCTGTATGGAAAAATACATTAATATGCCTTGCTTCACCCATTCATTCACCTGCCAGGTAGTTTCTATATCAGGCCCGTGATCAGTTGGTGACGCCGTGCGAAGCCTGCCCTTATCAACCTCTTCTATCACATTCCTGACGGCTTCAGCATATATTGTTTCTTTCAACAACCCACGATCGCTCCAGGCTGCCTGTATTAATTCCTGTAATTGCATAATAAATATTTATTTAGATTTAAGTTTTTGCAAAAGCAATAGTTTACTGTATTTTAAAAATACCTCATGGGCATTAATTTTTGCCATAATAAAACCGGCATACCCATCTAAAAATCCGAGCCTGAAAATATAGCCCTTGATGAAAGTAAACACCGGGCTAAACACCATTTTAAAACCGGCTCCTTTTTTACCGCTTTCAAAATATAATTTTGCGCCCATACCGGAATACTTATTGATACCCGCAATATGCTCCTCCAATGTATCCTTGCTCCGGTGTAACAAGTCGCCTTTTAATTTGTTAACAGCAATTCCACCTGCGATATCCAATGTCTCATGAACCGGCCGCAGCGACCACCTTGCTTCCCTGCGGTTATACAAACGTTTCATCCTGTCGGGATAGGCATTCCCGTGATGAAGATCGTATCCATAAAAATTATTTAATCGGTTCATTTGGTACACTCCTGACAAGCCGTTTTTCTTTACCTCGATAATAGATCGTTGTAAAGTTTCAGAAAGGCTTTCATCCGCATCCAGGCTTAAAATATAATCATTCGACGCCATGTCTGCAGCCTCATTTTTCTGGTATCCATATCCCCGCCATCTCTGCTGGTATAGCTTTACCCCATACTGTTTACATATGGCCGGCGTTCCATCCGTAGAAAAAGAATCCAATACAATTATTTCATCAGCCACTCCCTGCAGTGAAGCCAGGCAGGTAGCAATTTTTTTTTCTTCATTAAATGTAATGATAACGGCTGATATTTTTTGCATGGTGAGAATACTAAACAAGCGCAAGATACAAAAAGAAAAAAGCGATCGGTTATCTCTATATAGATTCCCATGATTGCTTAAAATACAACCCGCTCAAAGCCTTCTGTCGGTTTTTTATATCTTGCAGCCAAATAAGTGATAAACAGCATGAACATTGGCTATGATGGTAAAAGGGCTTTTCAAAACAAAACAGGTTTGGGAAATTATATCCGGTCTTTAATTGCTGTATTAACAGGGCACTACCCACAACATCATTACACCTTATTTTCGCCAACACAAACCGATCTATTTGATCCCGGCACTTTCAATAATGTCCATGCAATATTTCCGGAAACATTTGCCGGCAAAAAATTTCCTGGCTGGTGGAGAAGGAATCGCATTGTAAGGGAAATTGAAAATGCAGGAATGGATATCTATCATGGTGTAAGCAATGAATTGCCCAGGCACATTGAACGCGCCAATGTAAAAACAGTAGTAACGATACACGATATTATTTTTGAACGCTTTCCGGAAACCTATCATTTTGACGAGCGTTTTATTTATCGCTGGAAAATTAAACGGGCCTGTAAAATTGCAGATGCGATCATCGCGATCAGTCAGCAAACAAAGGATGACCTGGTAAATTTATACGGCGTAGATGCTAAAAAAATTACCATCTGTTACCAAAGTTGTAACCCGATATTCCAGGAACCGGTAACAGTAGCATATAAAAGCATTGTAAAAAAGAGATACAACTTACCAGCCAGGTATTTTCTGTTTGTGAGCTCCATTGCACCAAGAAAAAACCTCCTGGCAATTTGCAAAGCAATGGTATTGCTAAAAGATAAACTGAACATTCCTTTAGTTGTGATTGGAAATGGCAAAAAGGAAAAAGAAGAAGCCAGGACTTTAATGACGGGCAGTGGTATCGGTGACAGGTTACTATTACTAAATGAAATGCCGGTTTCAAAAGAAAGTGCCTTTACGACCGCGACTGATTTTCCTGCTATTTACCAGCAGGCACTTGCATTGATCTATCCATCCATATTTGAAGGCTTTGGTGCACCCTTGCTGGAAGCGCTGGTAAGCGGGTTACCTGTCATTAGCAGCAATACATCCAGCCTGCCGGAAGTGGCCGGTGATGCTGCTTTATATTTTTCGCCAGCCGATCATGAATTGCTTGCAACACACATGCTGAATATTGCAACAGATCCTCAACTGGTTGCAGAATTGAGCGCTAAAGGTTTTCAACAGGCAGCGCATTTCACCACTGCGAAATATGCTGATAGCATAATGAGTGTTTATAAAAATGTAATGGGAGCGGAAAAGGCTACCGGGTACTAAGCGTTTTAATTATGGCTACTTTAGCATTTTAATAATTATATTTTGCCTGTTGTCCGTTCACAAATTCATAATTAACTTAGTGCCTGTATAATATGATCCCATTTACGAATGATATAGAACAATGCCTGCTTGTATTAAGCAGCGGTGGAATCATCCTCTACCCTACCGATACTATTTGGGGCATCGGTTGTGATGCTACCAATGAGGTTGCGGTCGATAAAATCTTTTCGTTAAAGAAAAGGCCACTTAACAAAAACATGATCATTTTACTCGCAGAGGAGAGAGACATTTTAACTTATGTTACCCAACCGGATCTGCAGATATTCGATTATATAAAAGGGATTTCTAAACCTGTCACTGTAATTTATGAAGGCGCTACCGGCCTTGCCGATAACCTTGTTAACGAGGACGGCTCCATCGGCATCCGTATTGTCAATGATCCGTTTTGCCGGCATCTCGTAAAAAGATTTCGTAAGCCAATCGTATCTACTTCGGCAAATATTTCCGGCTACCCTTCGCCTGCTCTTTTTACTGATATTGATGTTGAAATAAAAAACGGTGTTGACTATATAGTTCAACACCGCCAGGATGATGTATTTACCGCTCCTCCATCCGCAATTATCAGGTGGAATAAAAACGGTATCCCCACCATCATCAGAAAATAAGCTTACAAAATTGCCAGGCCGACACCTAACTGAAATCCCTGGCTTTTCCATTTATCTTTATTATCAATATCATTCAGGTTATTTAAGCCGATAGCATAACGGCCATATATCCTTACACTTGAAAACTTCAACTGCACACCACCCAGCATACTGAAGTCGCCTTTCTTAAATGCATCTTTGCCGTTTTCCAATAAATTACTGTTTTGATTCATCAGTATCCCAAATCGTGGCCCTGCCTGGAAACTCAAAAAATTTGATGCATTATAATTCAGCAGGACAGGGATGCTTAGATAATTCAATTTAATGTTAGACCGGTTGGCACCCAGGTCATAAATATCCTTGAACCGGGAAGAAGTGTCCTGCTTATATTGATTGAACAATACTTCAGGTTGAATCGAAAACTTTTTACTTAAACCAATCTCAGCAAATCCGCCCAGGTGATACCCGTAACCGAATTCATCCTTGAATGACATACCTGAGATTTTACTAATATTAGCACCGCCTTTTATGCCCAGGTGAAAACTTTGGGAATGTGCGGCCGAAAAAAACAGCATTGAAAGTGCCAGGGTTACGAGTTTCGTTTTCATGTTTTTTAGTTGATTTGATTCGTTATAAAATATTTCAAGTTGTATGCCAACGACTAAAATAAATTTGTAATTATTTGTTAACCAATGCAAAAGCTAAAAAGCATACCCAATATTAATAGCAAATACAGCTGTAATGCGTTTACTATTTGACTCAGTTGCCGGCAAGTAATAATCGGTGTAAAGTTGCGGCTCAAAACTAAGATCGCCGATCGAATAGATCAGGTCTAGATTGATCCCCACGGATTGCATTTCAAATTTATTATTTTGAAATTTAGGAATCCGCCCTCTTTTATTCAAAATATTAAAAAGCAAAAGGGCGTTCGTTTTATGGCTGATTGCTATTTTTGCTGAGCCGGCATTTGCTGTCACGGTGGTTGTAAGCGCTACTCCATCAGAATTATTTAAAACACCATACCATAAAAATTGGTGGCTGGCTGTCGCCATTATTGAAAAGGCTTTTAATTTGTAAGTTACCGAGTCGTGAAAATGCCTTTGGATATTATTAATGACCGAGTCTTTATATTTAGCTTCCTTGTATTCGCCTGTAGCATAACCCAACCCAATTCCGGGTCGCAGCCATGTTTTTTTGTAGATAAAGGATGTAAAAAAATCATTTTGCACCGGCGAAGAAAATGCAGAGAATTTATTTTTCACGAAATAATGGGTATATGAAATCCCGAAATTTATGTCTTTATTACCTGTCAAATCGTAGGAAGGCGATACGGAATATTGATTCGCGCCAAATCCATCCACGTCTTTCAATAAATTGGCGCCGGCTGTTAAGCCAAAACCACTTTTATGAAAATATCCTACTGATGGCGAATAAATAATAACACTGGTATTGCTTTGCTTTGCATTGAGCGCGTAATTGTTCAGACTGAAAAGTTTATTGCCGATACTCATATTTACCAGCGCATAACTAACCCGGCTATCCGAAGAATCAAGCAAGCTCATTAAATCATTTAGTATGTCAAGTGAGTCTTTTTCAGGTAGTTTGTTAACATGCACCTGACCATAATCTTTGCCGGCAAAAAACAATATAAAAATTAACAGGTAAAATATTTTGCGCATGTATAAAAATTGATCAGCGTATTTAAAAATGAATTGGACGGCTAAATATGGATTTAGTTTAATCAATAACGAATACGCGGTATTTATATTTGACAATACTTTTCGTTTAATTCCTTTTTCTGCCTAAAATACCTTACTTTTGCAAAATTATTTATAACGAGTTGCATGAAGTGCCCAAAAGGCTGTTGAATTTAGTATTTACTTTAACTTTTAAGTCAGGAATTAAGTAGCGCAACAACAGAAAATAGCATATCATGTAAACACAAAAAAAATTTACATGAATGCATTTGAGGCCTTAGGCCTAAACGAACAATTAGTACAGGCAGTTACAGAAATGGGATTTGAAACTCCCACACCCATCCAGGAAAAAGCTATCCCCGTTTTATTATCAGGAACAACAGATTTTGTAGGTCTGGCACAAACAGGTACCGGAAAAACCGCTGCTTTTGGTTTGCCATTGCTACAACTGATTGACACCAGTCAAAAACATCCGCAGGCATTGATAGTATGCCCTACAAGAGAATTATGTATTCAGATCTGCAATGACCTGATGCATTTTAAAAAGCACGTAAAAGGCTTGAGCGTAGAACCAGTATATGGTGGCGCATCCATTGTAATGCAGATCAGGGAATTGAGAAGAGGGGTGCAAATTGTTGTAGCAACTCCAGGCAGGCTGATCGACCTGATAGAAAGAAAAGCCATTGATCTTCAAAAAGTAAAATACGTTGTCCTTGATGAAGCAGATGAAATGTTGAACATGGGTTTCAGGGACGATATCGATTTTGTTTTAAAAAATACGGTATTAAGAGAAAGCATCTGGTTATTTAGTGCAACTATGCCGACTGCAGTTAGAGCGATCTCTAAAAACTTTATGACCAACCCGATCGAGGTCACCATGGGTAAAAAGAATACCGCCAATGAAAATATCGATCACCAGTATTTTATTACACCTGCGCAAAACCGTTATGATACGTTAAAGCGCCTGGTAGATTTTAACCCGGGGATGTATGGCGTTATTTTTACGCGTACAAAAGCGGATGCACAGGAAGTTGCAGAACGCCTGGTAAAAGAAGGGTATGATATCGAAGCGTTACATGGGGATCTTACCCAGCAGCAACGTGATAAGGTAATGGGACGTTTTCGTGCCAAGAGCATCCAGTTGCTGATAGCTACCGATGTTGCCGCAAGAGGTATTGATGTGGACGGGATCACGCACGTGATCAATTATGAATTACCAGACGACATCGAAGTATATACGCATCGCAGTGGCCGTACGGCCAGGGCAGGTAAAAGTGGAATTTGTATTACGATCTGCCATAGCAGGGAAGCGTACAAAATAAGATCCATTGAAAAAATGATCAATGCGCAATTTCACCGGCTGGATATACCGAGCGGTAAAGATGTTTGCCGTAAGCAGTTTTTCCATTTTATGGATAAATTAATGGAAGCTGATATCTCTAACGGTGAATACGAAACTTATTTACCTGACCTGCAGGAAAAATTCGGCAATGTAAGTAAAGACGAAGTTTTAAAAAGAGTAGCCGCCTTGGAATTTAACCATTTTTTAAAATATTATGAAAATTCAGATGACCTGAATGCAAAAACTGATTCCAGGGAAAGAAGAGATTCAAATTCCAGGGATAATGGTTCTTCACCGGATAGAAGGGAACGCAGCTCTTTCAACAGGTCAGACAATGGTTATAGCAGGTTATTCATCAACCTGGGTACCAAAGACGGTTTTTACAAGGCTAGCTTTTTACAATTCATTTTGGATGAAAGTAATTTGAATAAGGAAGTGCTGGGTAAAATTGATATCCGGGAAATGAATGCCTGGGTAGAAGTAGATAAAGCCGCTGCCGCCAAAATGATCAAGAGTATGGACGGTAAAAAATACAACGGCCGCCTTGTAAGAATGAATGAAGCTGACGGCGGATTTAAGCGACCGTCTGATGAAGGAAGGAGTGACAGAAGCGAGGGTAGAAAGAGAATTCCTATGAGAGAGAAAAGATAATTAATTATTTTAAATATAACAGAAAGCCGGCGCAATGCCGGTTTTTTCATTTTAGCAATTTTGCAATTAGTTAATTATCAATATGTTAAAAGAAATGTTAGAAATTATTACAGTAAAAATACCAAAATTAAAATTTCGCCTTTATCTTTATCAGCCTCTTTTATTGCTATGAATGACATTATTTCCAATGCACTTATCAAGCCATAATGATCTCAATCTAATTTTTTCGTAATTAAAAAAACACCTCTGGACATGAAAAAAATTTACTCGGCTATTTGTTTCAGGCAAATTAAGCACACCACTTCATTTGCTGTATTTCTCTTGTTGTTGTCACTTGGCACAGCGGCCCAAAACCGCAATTTCGGCATCGTTTATTCCGAAAATCTGAAAGGGGGTTCTGCGCTTTTTGGTAATACATTGATGAACCTGACCAACCCTGATGGCACACCAAATGTTACTGCGATGAACGGTAACAGTGCTAATGGAAACAGCATTTATGACAATGGTAATTTCAACACTTCCAATATGCGTTACATCGATATTGATGGTAATACAGGAGAAGGAGCAGGCACTATAAATTCGTCTTCTGCTGACCTGGTTCTTCCTGCCGGCACCAACACTATCAAATTTGCCCGCCTGTATTGGGGAGGCCGCGTTGCAGCCGCACAATTTGATATCACCCAGGCGGTTAATCAAAGGATTAAGATCAGGAAAGGCACAACCGGCGCTTACCAGGAATATGCCGCTGCTCAATTGGATAGAATTATACAAAACCCGGGATTATCTACTGAATTTTCTCTTTACCAGGCTTACATCGACATTACTCCTTTGGTTCAACAGGAAGGCGCCGGAACTTATACAGTTGGAAATGGTACTTTTTCTACCGGCCCGGGTGGCGACTTTGGTAACTATGGTGCCTGGAGCATTGTGGTGGTATATGAAAATCCATTATTGAATTTTAACAGTGTACGTATTTTCGACGGATACCAACAAATCTATAACGGTGGTAGTGCTACGACCAGCACGATTACTTTATCAGGCTTGAATGTGCCTTCAGGAGCATTGGTTTCAACAGATGCGGTACTTGGGATAATGGGCTGGGAAGGAGATGCAAGGTACAACGGTGATTTCTTCAGAATCAACGGCAGCATATTTAGCAACGGCCTTAACCAGGCTGACAATCCGTGGAACGGAACCAATACAGACAATGGTGTTCATGTTACAACAAAAAATCCTAATTATACAGATCAGATGGGTATTGACATCGATCATTTCAATGTAGGAACCGGCTATGGCATTTTGCCAAATGCTTCCAGCGTAACCTTGCAATTTGGTACCACGCAGGATCAATATTTTTGCGGCGTTGTATCTTTCGTAATAAGGATGAAAGATCCAATTATAAAGATCGTAAAAACTGTTACGGATGCCAATAATAACCAGGCAGCAGAAGGCGGAGAAATATTAACTTATACTTTAAAAGGTAAAAATGTCGGTATAGGAAATGCCAATGCGGTCGTTCTGACGGATTCCTTACCAACAACACTCGCTTTTGTACCCGGCTCATTAACTGTTAATTATAGCCCGGGAATAACCACAGGTGCTAAAACAGATGCTGCAGCAGACGATATTGCTGAATACAATGCAGGTACCAAAATGGTTACCTTCAGATTAGGTACTGGTGCAACAGCCACTGCCGGCGGATCACTGGCATTTGCTGATTCTTTCGAAGTTGCATTCCAGGTTATGGTCAATATGCCTGCAAACGGCGTTGTAACTCCGATTACAAACGTAGCCAGGCTGATCGCGAAATCTGATGCTTTGGTAGACTATGTGGATGACGGTTCAGTTGTAATAAACGCACAGAACAGTGGCCCATTACCGGTATCACTGACATCATTTACCGCCAGTCTGCAACCAAATAAACTGGTGAAAGTTGCCTGGAGCACATCCATGGAAATTAACTCAGCCAGGTTTGATATTGAAAGAAGTACGGACGGCGTAGCCTTTAAAACAGTCGCAACGAAGGCAGGAAGCGGAAACTCTTCGGTACAAATCGCTTATTCAATAAATGATGACGTTACGTCGATAACTGCGCCAATCGTTTATTATCGTTTAAAACAAGTTGATATCAATGGTAAGACTACTGTTTCAAGAGTGGCTTCTGTAAAATTGAAGAAAACGATCGGCGACTTTACAGTGTCTCCTAATCCTTTCCGCAATACCTTAAATATTAATATTGAGTGGGATAAAAATGAAACTACAGTAGTTAAAGTTTTTAATGTAACAGGTTCTGAAGTAGTTTCAAAAAGCGTCCAGATGATCAGGGGGTTCAACTATGTCAGTATAGATGAGCTATCACAGGTACCTCCGGGAAATTATGTTATACAATTTAATGGCCCGAACGGTAAATTAATCAAGCAGGTAGTTAAACAAAAATAAATTAAGACCTTTAAGAGAAAAAAGTTAGCGATTGATCGCTAACTTTTTTTTTGCCCGGGGTATAGTTTAATAGTTGGTTTATCCGGGTGTAAAAGGTTGAAAGAAGCCTAAGTAAACACACCAGGCTTTTAAGGCTTAGGACTGTTGTTGCCTCCTGCCCGGGTCTTTCCTGTTATCAGGGTACATGTTATAATCTTTACTTTAAAAGTGTAGCCTGCCGTTCGTTACGGCTTGCCTCATAATTCACCTGGTAAAAAGGTTTGTTGAATTTTGTTATTTTGAAAATTTTTTAGCAATCGGGTTTATTAACCAAGAGACACAAGGCAGGAGCCCATAAGTGTTCGAACCCTTGATTTATATACTGAATTTAATAGGCGCAGGGCTCCAGCCCTGTGTCTTCTTTGTCACTGAAGCACGATTACTTATTATGATTTACTTATTAATATACCCTGCTGTTTGTTATGGATTGTTTGGGAACATTTTACAGATCAAAAAGGCTTATTGTAAGTTGTTATTTTAGATGGTTTTTAGCAATGTAGTTAGTAACGGGGAAGACACAGGGCTGGAGCCCTGCGCCTATAAAAGCCGCTTA
>JBDSLD010000296.1:0-16343 GCA_039916545.1 Ferruginibacter sp. | reverse complement strand
GGCGTAACCACCGGTGGTGTAAAGGGCGGAAGAGAATCTTTCTTGCTACAGGAGGCTGTTATTATCCAGGTTAACAAAATCAATAGTATGTTCATTTTCATATTTGTTTCGTACTGATTATTGTTTGCGGAAATGCAAATGGGAGTTATTTATTATTCGATCAGTTATTAATTTTTCACAAGGCTGTAAGAATATTTTCCTGAGATATGCAGGTCCAGGGTGATGGTATAATTGCCATCTTCTGCAACAGATAAATTATCCAGGTTAGCGGCGTAACCGAAAAATGGATTATCCGCATACACCAGGTTGCCATTGTTGTCAATGCCAAAATCAATCACCCATTCCTTGTTCGCCCTGAATTTGAAAGAGCCGTTGTGCTTCATGTTGGCGGTAACTTTCCATACCTGGTTGGCAACATCGTAAGCCAGCTGGGTATCATTGTCCCATCCACCCGGCGTGGCATCACCAATGATGCCCCAACTGGTACGGGTAGCTGTCCATTTGTTGGTATTCATATCTGCAGTGAGTTCGTAATACCCGCTGTCGGGCACATTCAATCCGCCGGCCTGCCCGTCTGTACTGAAACTGCCATTGCCTCCATCACCATAATTAGTATGGTCCCAATCGGGTGCGTTGGTGTACTTAAAATATTGTAGACCTTTATCCGGCATATAAACATAAGCCTCATACAAACCAGGCCTGCCGTCAGCAGGATTAAGCAGGGGAGCAGCGGATGGATTCCAACCCTGGTAAGCACCGGGAATGTATAAACTAAGGCTGTAAGGAGTTATGTCCAATACCACGCTACCGGAGTAAGCAGACGACACGGCAGACACGGATCCATTGTATTGATTGACATCCGATTTTAACCTCACGGCAATTTTTGCCGCAATACCCGCCGGCAATGCCATATTTGTTAACAGGCTGTTCAGGTCCTTGGTGATAAAACTATAACTCAACAAATTATTTCCGGCATTAAAGACCTTTGCATTCTTCCAGGCATTGGTACCCGATGTGTCAGCCGCCAGCGCTAACTGTAACGTATAGCTGACGATAGATTCTTTATTAAAATCGGCGGCATTCCAGGAAAATGTAACCGCATTGGTATTTTCAGTTGCCTTGGATAAAATAATATTTGTTGAAGATGCCGTTAAAGCATTCGCGGGTGAACTTGCTTCTTTTACGAAGATTTGATATCCTTCTTTTTTGCAGGAAGCAAGTATTACAAGCAATAATGCAAGGCGGATCAGGTGATGAATTATTTTTTGCATACAATAAAAATTTGACTGCGTGATGAAATTAATAACCAGGATTTTGAGCCAGGTTAGTGTTTGAAATAATCTCCGGCGAAGGGATCGGGAAAATGCTGTAATGTGCATCTGCTCCCGCACCCTGCGCTACGCCTGCCTTCCAGGGCCAGAGATAAGTGGCGGAAGTAAACCGGCCAAATCTTATAAGATCGGTACGGCGAAAGCCTTCCCAGTACAGTTCACGCTGTCTTTCGTTTAGCACATCATCCAGCGTGTAACTGGTAACATTGCCGGCGGTGCTTTCATAACCACGTTGCCTGAGTTTATTAAAATACCCAAGTGCGGCAGCCGCTGTACCACCAGCACCTCCACGTTTTGTCGCTTCGATATAAACCAGGTACATTTCTGCCAACCTGAACAAGGGAAAATCTGTATTTACCAATACCCCGTTCGGCGAGTAGGGAGTAGTGCCATCTGAATTGACATTGCTGAATTTTGTGACGCTTAACCCGTCATTAAAATTGAGCGCGCTGGCAATTTCCAATGTACCCGAACTAAACATCGCCCGTTTATCCGCGTTGCCACTGTAATCACCAAAAGCCAGTGGCAGGCTCTTCGTGCTGCGGTTGCCCAGCCAGCCACCGCCCGGTATACCGTATTTTTTATTGTCATCTACATTCGTGCCGTGCGAAGAACAAATTAAAAAAGTGGTGCCGCCATAGTTTTGAGCGTTGGTAGCATCGTAAGCAATAGATAAAATATTTTCTGTATTACCCACATTATTATCTGCCATGAAGAGGTTTTTAAAATGAGGTAGCAGGGTGTAATTTGAACCGATAACTTTAGATGAATAGGTGATCGCGTCAGCATAGCGGGCGGTACCGGTATAAACTTCCGCATTCAGGTACAGTCGCGCCAGCAAGGCCCAGCCGGCAGCCTGGTCAGCCCTGCCATATTCATTTTGCTTCGGTGAAACCAGGCTTCCGTCAATTTCCTTTAACTCAGCTTCAACATAATTAAAAAGATCCTTGCGCTGAATTTGCTTTGGGATATATTTACCAATAGGGTCATTTTCCGTTACAAATGGCGGATTGCCAAAAAGATCCATCAACACCCAATATTGAAACGCCCGTAGAAAACGTGCCTCTGCGCGATAGTGTTTGATATCTTCCAGGTCTGCTGCCGGAAATCCTTTACCGGCCAATTTTTCATCGCTTGACTCGCGGATAAATTCATTGCAAACAGTGACCTGGAAAAGACTTCTTGCATATAAGGCATTGATGAAAATATTGCTGGAG
Organism: Ferruginibacter sp.; assembly: GCA_039916545.1. Classification (GTDB taxonomy): domain Bacteria; phylum Bacteroidota; class Bacteroidia; order Chitinophagales; family Chitinophagaceae; genus Ferruginibacter. The sequence continues at coordinate 13,795 of JBDSLD010000296.1, read as the reverse complement.
GTCCAGTTGAGGTTGTGAAAACTTTGCAGGTTCACATCGTTCCAGGCGCAGAGTGCTTCATCGGTTGTCAGTTCCTGCAGGTTCCAGTAGGCGCGTATAAAATCGGTAGTTCCTGCATCGGTAATGCCCGCGACATTTACATCAAAATTTCCAACACCGGTACTGCTTACCAGCGAGTAGCTACCATACACTTTAGCCAGTACCTGCTTATAACCCGCCGGCGTGCTATATTGTAATTCGGAGGTGTTGGAGTTGAGTGGCTTTCGATCAAGATCCTTGGTGCACGCCCCTAACAAAACGGCAACTGACAGGACGATGGTTGTTGTAAAAATATTTTTCTGTTTCATATATTCTTTCTTTTGAGCAATTAAAATTGAAGATTTACACCCAGTACATATATCCTTGGGCGCGGGTACAAGGCATTATCGACACCGCCATAAATCTCGGGGTCGATACCAGTATATTTTGTTACCGTGAAAACATTCTGGCAGTTGGCACTGATGCGCACCCCTACTTTATCGCCGAATAATTTGCCTGCGTTATAAGCTAACTGCAGGTTATCCATTTTCAGGAAAGACGCGTTTTGCACGAAATAATCGGAAGACTGCTGCCCGTAATAAAAGCCACTTTTTTGAATCTCTGTCAGCGTATTTGCCAGGTAGCCCAGTGAATTAAATATGTTGGATTGGAGCGCACCGGTAGCCAAATTATTAAACATATAGTTGCCAAGATTTGCCCGGAGCACGGTACTCACCGACCATTTATCAATGGAGAACTGCGTAGAAAAACCAAGCACAAATTTCGGCGCCGGCGATTGGTAACGATAGAGGTCGCGCTGGTTGATGATCCCGTCACCATTCACGTCTGCATAAACCCCTTCAATCGGTTGGCCGCTTTTATTGTATTGCTGGTGATACACATAAAAAGCAGAAGGGCTGTAACCGACGCTGTTTATCTGTATGCTTCCAATCAGCGTACCAGGATAGGTAGAATCTTTGGTGGCAGTAAGATTGGTTATTTTACTGTCGTTGTAAGCAGCGTTGAAACTGACATCCCAGGTGTACCGCTTGGTCCTTACAGGCGTGGCATTCACCTGGAATTCAACGCCTTTATTTTCAACATTACCTACATTGGTTAATATTGTACTGCTGAAATTTGAGCCCGCCGGGATTGGAATTGTATTGAGCAAATCCTTTGTTTTTTTAAAGTACATATCTATGCTGCCATTGATGCGGTTGCCTAAGAAGCCGTAATCAATACCTGCATTGTAAGTAGAAGTCTGCTCCCAGCGGATGCCTGCATCATAAGCGGCCGGCGTGCCCATATTGTAATAAGTATCGCCGAATAGAACCCTCGATGCATTGTCGCTGAGCGAATACACGCCGAGATAGGGATAATTATAAATACCATCCTGGTTACCGGTAACGCCATAACTCAGGCGAAGCTTCAGGTCGGAGAAAGTTTTAGAATTCAAGAGCATCTTCTCCTGGTTGATGCGCCAGGTAAATGCTACAGAGGGAAATGTACCCCAGCGGGTAATGGGTGAAAAGCGGGACGACCCATCCGTGCGGATGGATGCCGCTAAGATATACTTCGTATTATATGTATAGATCAACCTGCCGTAATACGAGATCAGCGTATTTTGTGGTTTGTCCAGTAAGTATTTCGGCTTGCTGCCGGGGATCGTATCACCATTTGCCCTGATATTGGGAAAATTATAATTGGTGGATAGGTTGTCATAATAGCCGTAACCCGCTGTCGCATTAATATTACTGTTAATGGCAGTAATGGTCTTGTTGTAATTCAGGTAGAATTCAGCCACCTTATTATTGATCTTATTGCCATACTTATTTTGCTGCCCACTGTCGAGATAGTTTTGCGCCGCATAAGCCGGCACCTTTATTTCTCCTTCGCCCTTTGCTACATCGTAACCAAGGTTTAGATTGGCATGCAGGTCGGGCAGAAAATGAAATTTATAATCCAGCTGCGCGTTGCCATAACTGCGTTTGACGATACTGGTATTGTGAAAAAGATTAAGCAATGCTACCGGGTTGCGGGGCGCCAGTTTGTTGAGTGTGACCGAACCAGTGCCGGCATCTACAGCATACCATTCATAATAACCACCGAAAGGCGTATTGGCTCTTACCGGTTGGGTAGGATCAAAATAAACGGCGGAGCTGATGGCATTTCCATTTGCAAAACGACTGTTATTGATAGCGCCTCTTACGTTGATATCGATCTTTAAATGGTTATCCAGCAATACCGGGCTCAATGAAATTCCGCCGGAAAAACGTTGCAGGTTATCTGTTCGTAAAATACCATCCTGGTTGAGGTAGCCTACAGAAACCCGGTAAGGTATATTTTTTACCGAGCCGGATATACTGAGGTTATTATCTGTAGCAATGGCAGTTTTATAAATTTCATCCTGCCAGTCAGTATTTGCATCCCCGAGTAATTCTTTGAAGGCCCGGTTACCGGTAACGCCCGTCCCAAGCGAATCCACATATTTGCGAAAATCGGCAGCCGATACCACGTCTGCTTTTTTCACCAATTTGGAGGCCGATACCTGCGTGGAAAAATTAATAACCGGTTTACCGCTTTTTCCTTTTTTTGTAACAATAAGGATAACGCCGTTGGACGCCCGCGAGCCATAGATGGCAGTTGCTGCCGCATCTTTTAATATTGTAAATGAAGCAATGTCATTCGGGTTGATCAGGCTCAAAGAGTTAGAGGCGCCATAAATATTATTCCCGCTCAATGGCACACCGTCCACTACAATCAGTGGATCGTTACTGGCATTTAAAGAAGCGCCTCCCCTTATCCTTATCACGCTGCCGGCTCCAGGGGAACCGCTGTTGGATGTTACAGATACACCAGCCACTTTTCCCGCGATCAGTTGCTCTGGTGTGGTAATAGTGCCCTGCTGAAAATCTTTTGCTGAAACAGTGGCGATAGAGCCGGTCACTTCCCGTTTGCGGGCCGTTCCATAACCGATCACCACTACTTCATTCATGGCTTCGGATAGCTGCGCCAACTGAATATTGAGTACCATATCATTACCGGGTTTTATTTCTTTCACGGTATATCCTGAATTAGAAAATACAAGCACAACATCTTTGGAAGGAATTGTTATGCTGTATTTACCGTTGAGATCTGCGGATGCGCCCTTGGTGCTTCCTTTAACCTGCACCGATGCGCCGGGTAATTGTTCACCTTTTTCATTCGTGATTTGCCCGGTTATAGTGGTGCTTTGCGCCGATAAATACGCTGGTGCAAATACAAAGGCGAGGTAAAAAATTGCAATAAGCAGTAGCGATTTCACTTTCATTGTAAATAGTTTTAGTTTGACTGAATGGTTCATGGAGAACCAGGGAAGCGTAATAACCGGTATCCTGGACTGCCAGTTGCCGGGATCAAAATTTTTGAATTGCTAAGGGGGCGGCAAACGATGAAAGGTTGCTTCACCCTGGCAGAACGGGAGGCTGAATTCTAAAACGGGTAGTAAAAAATACAATCGGTGTGGAGTCATCTTCATATAGCTTTCGTTGATTCAGGCCATTGCGCTACGAATAGCATTCAATGGCGCAATAGCAAGGTGTCACGTGTTGAGGGGGCGCAACGCTTTGACGGAGTAAAATAAATCACGAAAAACAGGGGGTAAAAAAATTAAACAGGAAAAATAGGAAAATTGATAGCCTTGAAGTATTGGGACTTTTTTTAATTATTGATAACCAATACCTTATCTATATATTAAATATAAATGGTATATAGTTAATTAGTTGTTTTTATTTCGCTTTGCTGGTAGTTAAGCGTGGTTAGCTCCATGATCTTTTTATCAAAATCATCTTTGGGGATAAGGGCCTTGTTTCTCATTTTAGTTTTATAAGAGTAGATGGTATTGATCGAATAATTGAGTATCTCCGCGATCTTTTCATTGTCAGTTATACCCATCCTGATGAGGGCAAATATCCTGAGCTCTGTATTCAGCAGTTGGTCTTTTTTAAGGATGTACCGATCCTCCGGGTTAAAAAGGGTGTTGAACTGATCAACAAAATCGGGAAACAGTTTTATAAAAATCTTATCAAAATTCTTTAGTAATTCTTCCTTTTCCTTTTTCAGGTCAACCGTTTTTAATATCAGTTTCGTCTCATCCCATTTACGATCGACCAGCTTTTTTTCAATTGTATTGATCAGTTTTTCCATCCTTGCCATAAAGGCGGTATCGATGCTGAAATAATACCCAACATATTCTTCTTTGATTTTGTTTGCCTCGGAAAGCTGGCGGTTGAATTGCTGCATCTGGCCATTGTATTTTTCTTTCAGGGCATTGGCTTTTTCCAGTTCGTCGTTAATTTGCTGTTGCCTCAGGTTCGACTCCAGCAGGCTGAGCCTTGCTACTTTCAATTTTTTTACCTGGTTACGAACGATGATCACGAAACAGGCCAATAATAATACCAGCAAACCAAGCAGCAGCAGGGAGATGATCAATTTTTGTTTCTGGTTTTCGATGGTATGGATGAGTTCTTCTTTGATCAACGGTAAAATTGCGCCGATCTGTACCTTTCTTAATCTTGCTTTATAAAAAGTGGCGTCTGCATTCGCCTTCTCAATATACAACGCGGCATTTTTTATCTGGCCCTCTTTAAAAATAATACTGGCCACAGATAGCAGGGCAGACGTTTCTTTTGTCGATGAATGGATATCAGCAATTGAGGCCTGTATCAGGTAATCCCTCCCTTTCTCATCGTTCCCCTGCATCACATTTATCCCGCCCATCATGGAAGTAACAAGGGCAATCTCATGGAAAGACAGTTCTTTGACCGTTATTAAATGTTGCAACTGCAATAAAGCGCTGTCCGTTTTGCCTTTTTTCAGGTCCCGCAATCCTGAAAAATACAAATACTCGAAGGAGCTTTGCGGGTAGAGAATTAACGCCGAGTCGATGGAAGCATTGGCCTGGTTATAATAAAAGGGCGTGTGAAAACTATCGTCGTCAAAATCTGCCAGGTCATAATAGCACCTTGCTTTCAGCGAGAAGTATTCAGCTTTCACATTATCATTTACCCCATTCACAGATATTACATTTAAAGAGTCGAAGGTTTCTTTAAACATGCCACCCGAAAGCAGTATGAACACTTGTTTCAGCTTCGCATCGGCCAGCAGGGATAGATCGCCTTTGTTTTCAGCAAATGTTCTTAATTTTTTGGTATAACTAAAAGCAGAATCATAATTGTAGTACCTGTACTCTTCGTATAATTTGAGGTGCAGGGCGTATTGTCTGGCTGGGCCGCTGTTGGTATTTTCACTTAATGAGACTTGTAGCGCGCTGATTTCCCGCAATTTTTTTTGATCGTAGGCCGCAGATTGTTGGATGGCTTTGTTTAGTTCCTTCACCAGGCTGTCGCTGTACGGCGAAGCGGTAGCAACACAATTATATAGCAGCAGTATAACGCCGGTAACAAATAATTTCATCCCGTTTTCAATTCTTTGTAATTTTTTCGCAAAAAGACGCGCTTCAATTAAGCACCGGCAATTTACATTTTTAAACGGACAACGTGGTAAGGCGAATGGGCGTACAAATAGTAAGAGTTGTTGGCCCCTGGTGAGTCACCACATAAGATGTGTTAGAATATAAATACGGGTCATTCAAAGATGTCATTATGTATTGGCATAAGCTTTTTATACGCATAAGAAAGTATTAGGTATGTAAATTAAAGAGGAGAGTAGTCAGTTGTTTTGAAGCCCTTAAAGGATGTAACAATGCTTTAATGTATATTGTTTGCCATAGTGTCCCACCCTTACAGGGCTTATGTTGTGGTCATTTTTGTTACACAGGGCTACATCCTGTGCGGTAATATTTTACCCCTTCAGGGCTTGGTCAATAGGAGATAAATTAAAATGGATTAACATAATAGGTGTTGTAATAATCACCCACCCCCAAAAGAGTCACTCACCCGGTGCCAACGCAGCACAGCGCCCCGACTGCAGTTCTTTAAATAATTAGATCATTTTGTTATTCACTTGTTATTGATTTACAATTTGCCCACTCCCACTGATTATAATTTACCAGTCCCCGTTATTTTCGCTACATTTATTCAAACTAAAAACAGCGCTTATTCTTTGGATGCTTCTTTACACGATAACGAATCCATTCTATTCCGCCAGGTAGCAACGGGGAATGAAAAAGCCTTCCGGGTAATCTATAACCGGTACCGCAACCAGGTATTTTACTTCGGACTTAAATTTTTAAGATCGGCGCCCGAAGCAGAGGACCTGTTACAGGAAGTCTTTAGCAAGATCTGGGTAAACCGGGAAACCCTTACCGGGATCGTCGACTTCAGTAAATACCTCAATACCCTTACGCTTAATCATATCTACAACCTGCTACGCCGCAAAGCTTTTGAAGAATCATTTTTCCAGGAAAAACTTTTCAATGCCGAACCCGGCCTGGAAGACGCTTTTGATTCCGTCGAACTTCATGAACTGGAAGGGTTGATTAAAAGTGCCGTGGTGCAATTGCCACCCCAGCAAAGAAAAGTATTTGAACTCAGCCGTCTACAGGGAATGAAACACGATGAGATCGCGCAGCAACTCAACATTTCCAAAGAAACGGTTAAGAAACATATCATGGAAGCCCTGCGCAATGTCAAATCTTATCTTGCCGACAAAGGCGAGATTGTAGTAACCAGCTGGATCATCTTTTTTATACTGCGATAATTTTTTTTCTCACTACCCCTCTTTTCTATTTCATGTGTCCTTTGTGAAGAGCGCCTGCTTTTCAACCAAATTATATGTTTATGAATGCCGATGATCTCGCCAGGTTACAATATTTGCTACGGGAATATACAAGCGGTTTGTGTACGAAAGCTGAACGGGACGAACTCGTGTCTTTAATAAAGCGATCTGATCAGGAAGAAAGTGTCCGGCAGTTTATTGAGCTGGAAATGGAAAAAGGTATCCCGGCATCACTGGACCAGGATCAACAGCTTTCACCGAAAAGAGCCGACATTCTATTTAGCAAAATCATTGGTAATAAAAAGAGAAAGATTGTCAAACTTAAACAAATTTGGCGCTTAGCGGCAGCCGCGTTTATTCTTGGGATCATAGGAATGCTCGCTTACTTCTTAGTTGCTCCTTCCAAACCTGCAGATACGCTCGCTGCTATAAAAAAGCCAGCGACGCAGGTGGAAAATGATGCATTGCCCGGCAAGCAAGGCGCTATACTTACCTTATCCAACGGGCAACAAATTATTTTAGATAGTGCGGGCAATGGTAAGCTCACTTCACAGGGATCGACGGTCATTGTAAACAATAACGGCCAGGTGGCTTATGATATCAGGGGAGCAGTTTCGGGTGAAATATTGTACAATACCATGACAACGCCGCGTGGCAGGCAATACCAGTTGTTATTGTCCGACGGAACAAAGGTGTGGCTTAACTCAGAATCCTCCATCCGTTACCCTGCCGCTTTTGCCGGTGATACGAGGAGCGTGACGATTACCGGCGAAGCTTATTTTGAAGTAGCGCCCGCTGTTGTGAAATCTGCCGGAGGCGAGGATAAAAAAATTCCTTTTATAGTGAAGGCAGAAAATATGGAAGTAAAGGTATTGGGAACACATTTTAATATCAATGCTTACCAGGATGAAGAATCGATCCGTACTACTTTGTTGGAAGGAAGCGTGCAGGTAACAATACCCGGAGATGCGACGGTTTTGACGCCCGGGCAGCAATCTAAAATTTACAAGAGAGGACCGATCAAACTGGTTGAAAATGCGGACCTGGAAGAAGCGGTTGCCTGGAAGAATGGCGTATTCTCTTTCAATGATGCGGATATACAATCGGTGATGCGCCAGATCGGGCGTTGGTTTGACCTGGTGATCGCCTATGAAGGTGAAATTCCGGGCGACAGCTTTGGCGGCAAGCTGCCGATGAATGCAAAAGTTTCTGAAATACTGGCTGCACTTGAACAAACACAGGTTCATTTCAGGGTGGAAGGAAAGAAATTGGTGGTGTTGCCATAGATGTATCGTCCTTTAACAGGTACAATTCGTTAATTATTGCTGCTTTATGATATAGTTGGAAAACAATATTATTAACCAAACCAAAACTAAGTTATGCAAACCCATGTGCCTTACGCCCCTTCTCCTGCAAACAGGAAAGACTGGCCAAAGATGATCCTGCTGCTTACTATGACAATGCTTTTCACCCTTGTCTTTTCGCAGGTAACGGCAGAAAAAACAGAGCAAAAAGTAACGCTTAGTATCAAACATGCATCACTGGAAACAGTTTTTAAATCCATTGAAAAACAAACCGGCTACACTTTTTTTTATAAATCCGACTTATTGAAAAAGGGCCTGCCGGTAACGGTTTCCCTGAAAGAAGTTCCCTTGTCTGAGGCGCTGGAACAGTGTTTCAACCAGCAGCCATTTACTTATTCCATACAAGGAAATATTATCGCCATCACGCCAAAACCTGTGCCCTTACCTGTTAAATCTATCACGTTTATCCAGGATTTCCTGGTTAAAGGTGTTGTTACAAATTCAGAAAACAAAGAGCCATTGATGAGGGCTACGATCTCAGTTAAGGGAACGGCTAATTCAGTCGCGTCTGACAATGCGGGTTATTTTGAGATCAATGTAGCAGGAGGTCAGGGGGCGTTGTTAATATCTTACACAGGTTTTGTGACCAGGGAAATCAAAGTGACAAGTGCGCAAACATTGGCCATCCAACTGGCGCCTTCTAAAAATCCGCTGGATGAGGTAGTCGTTACAGGTTATTCTTCCCAGCGAAAAAAAGACCTCACAGGAGCCGTGACAGTAGTGGATGTGGAAAATATGAATAAGCAACCCACGAGCCAGATTGCGAACCAGTTGCAGGGACAGGCGGCAGGCGTTACAGTAATCGGTTCCGGCCAACCGGGTGAGGAGCCGCAGGTACGCATCCGGGGCATCAATACTTTTGGGGATAATACGCCTTTGTTTGTGTTGGATGGTGTGCCTACCCAAAATATTTCTGATATCAACCCCAATGATGTCGCTTCTATTCAGATATTAAAAGATGCGGGTGCAGCTTCTATTTACGGCTCCCGCGCTTCCAACGGTGTTATTATCATTACTACAAAAAAAGGCAAAACCGGTAAACCGGTTGTTTCTTATGATAGCTACTACGGAACACAGCAACCTAAAAAGGGGAACGTATATCACATGTTAAATCCTCAGGATATGGCCCAGCTTAAATTCGATGCCTACGCCAATTCTGGTACGCCTGTTACTGATTCAACCGTCGATGTGTTGTATGGGGGAGGACCGGTTCCTTTATTACCCGATTATATTTACCCGTCTGGCCTGAGTGAAGGTGACCCTGCCGTCAACCCGTCACTTTATAATATTAACCCTAATTACACCAACGTAAATGACCTGAATGATTTTTATCACATCGTAAAAGCAAATAAGGCGGGCACAGATTGGTACCATGAAGTTTTTAAAAGTGCACCGATCACCAACCATAATATTAGTGTCAGCGGTGCATCGGACAAAGCAAAATACCTGATGTCATTTAATTATGTAAACCAGCAGGGCACACTGATCAATACTTACCTGAAAAGATATGCCGTTCGTGCCAACACTACTTTTAATGTCACCAAGAATATTCGGATCGGCGAAAATTTATCTTATTCTATTTCACAAAATCCGAAAGTCGGCGTCCTGCAGGCATACAGCGCGGTAGCATATACTTTCAGGGAACAGCCCATTATTCCGGTTTACGATATTAAAGGTAATTATGGGGGCAACTACGGCGGGCAATTAGGAGATGCGCCAAACCCTGTTGCAACGCAAAGGCGTTCTGCAAATGACAAAACATTAGATAGCAGGCTATTTGGTAACCTCTTCGTAGATGTGGATTTCCTAAAGAACTTCACCATACATACAAGTTTTGGTGGAGAGAACTATTCCGGTAATTCTCACAATTTTAGTTACCCCACATATGAAAACCAGGAAAATACGCCCACCAATTCTTACAGCGAAGGCTCTTATTCCGGTACTAACTGGACCTGGACGAATACGCTGACATGGCATAAGAACTTTAACAAGGAACACAATGTGCAACTGATGGCGGGTACGGAAGCCTACGACTCAAGGTCGCAATCGGTGGGCGGTACTACTTATGGTTATTTATCCTTCGATCCAAACTATACGACTCTTTCCAGCGGATCAGGCACCCGCACCAACTATAGCTCCAGGTATTCCGAAGGATTGTGGTCGCAGTTTGGCCGCCTCGATTATTCGTACCGGGATAAATATTTGATCAGTGCAACGATCCGCAGGGATGGTTCTTCTAAATTCAAGACTTACCAATACGGGTATTTCCCGGCAGTAAGTGCTGCCTGGCGCCTTACGCAGGAGCCTTTCATGCAGAACATTTCCTGGCTCACCGATCTAAAGGTCAGGGGCGGCTGGGGTGTAATGGGCAACCAGATCAACCTCGGCGCAGACAATGCCTATACAACTTATACGCAAAATCAGAATTCGTCTTATTATGATATCGCCGGTAGCAACAACAGCATCCAGCAAGGCTTCCAGGCGGGCCAGATCGGTAATCCCGATGCGCGGTGGGAGAAAGATGCCAATACGAATATCGGGATCGATGCGGTGCTTTTTAAAGGCGCGATCAGTTTGTCCGCAGATTATTATGAAAAGAATATAACCGACCTGCTGTACAACCCGGAACTACCGGCTACGTATGGACGCGGCGTGCCTTCTTACCGCAATGTTGCGCAGGCGAAAAACAACGGTTTCGATATAGCGCTGAGCAGCAATACCAATATCACGAAGGACCTTAAATTTGACGCCACCCTTACTTTCACGAGTTACAACAACCGCATCACCAAGGTAACGGATAACATCGATTATTTCTTTTCCGGAGATGGAAGACAGTTCGGTACCAAGTTCATCCGCAACCAGGTTGGCCATCCCGTTGGTGCTTTTTACGGATACAAGATCGCGGGTTTTTGGAACGATGATGATGAGATAACTGCTGCTGACCAGGAAGCGCAGAAGGCAACCGGTTCGCCAGATGCTGTTTACCAGACTGACGCTGGCGTTGGCCGTTTCCGTTACGCAGACGTAAATGGCGATGGCCAGGTAGATGCGAACGACCGAACGTTTATCGGTAATCCCAATCCCAAATTTACTTACGGCATCAACCTGGGATTGACCTACAAGAATTTCGACTTCAGCGTTTTCCTCTATGGCTCACAAGGTGGGCAGGTTTGGAACGAAGTAAAATACTGGACCGATTTCTTTAGCTCATTTACTGGCGGCAAAAGCGAAACAGCGCTGTACGATTCGTGGACGCCAACTCATCACAATGCAAAGGCGCCGATCCAGGAAAATGCCGGTTATGCCAGTACCAATGGATCCCCTAATTCTTATTATGTGGAGAGTGGCTCTTACCTCCGTGCGAAAAATATCCTGCTGGGATATACTTTCCCTGGTAACCTGCTAAAATCGAAAGGCATCGATCATTTGCGGATCTACATCCAGGCGGCCAATCTTTTTACGATCACAAAATATACCGGTGCCGATCCTGAAATAAATGGCAATGGGGTAACTGAGTTTGGGATAGATGAAGGCTCGTATCCAAGTACCCGCCAATTTTTAGTAGGCATTAACCTGAAATTTTAATTCCTGTATTAAAACTTATTGAAATGAAATCGAAAATATTTACAGCAGCAGGTTTGATAGGATGCATTTTACTATTTTCCTGTAAAAAAGAATTTCTCGAACGTCAGCCCCAGGGATCCGTTGATGCAGCCACGCTTACTACCAAAGTCGGGGTAAATGTGTTGTTAGTAGGCGCCTACGCTGCATTAAGCGGGCAGGATTATGATGCCGATGCGGGCAATATCCAAAGCCTTGGTGGAGGCAATGCCTGGGCCACTTCTCCCAGCAACTGGCTTTGGGGAAGTGTTGCCGGAGGGGATGCACATAAAGGAAGCGATGGCGGCGACCAGGTAACGATGATACCGGTGGCCACGTTTACCATTGACCCAAGCAACGACCTGATCAACGATAAATGGAAAGCTGTCTATGAAGGGATCACGCGTTGTAATACGGTCCTTAAAGTAGTTAATTCGGTGGCTGACATGACTGCCGCCGAAAAGACAAACGTAAAAGCACAGGCCCGTTTTCTAAGAGCGCATTTTTATTTCGAACTGAAAAGGTTGTATAATAATGTGCCCTGGATCGATGAAACAACTATTGATTTAAAACAGCCCAACAATACAGATACCTGGCCTAAGATCGAAGCCGACTTTCAATTTGCCATTGATAGTTTGCCGGGTATGCAGGATGATGCGGGCAGGGCAAACAAATCAGCTGCCATGGCTTATCTCGCCAAAACTTATTTGTATGAGAAAAAATATACGGAAGCGGAACGGCTGTTTACAGATGTTATCACAACAGGTATAACTTCGGGAGGTATTGGGTATGACCTCAATCCGGTATTTGAAAACAACTACCGGCCGGCTTTTGAAAGCACCAACCCAGAAGCGGTATTTGTAGTGGAGATGGCTTCCAATGTAGGCACAGGTTCGATATCAAGCAGTAACCAGGGCGACATGTTGAATTATCCGTACGGGCCGGGTTTACCTTTCGGTTGCTGCGGTTTTTTCACACCCTCGATCGATTTAGTAAATTCGTTCCGTACGGATGCCAGCGGACTTCCTTACCTGGATAATTACAATACCCATGCAGTAAAAAACGACCAGGGACTGCTTTCTTCCACTCCATTTGTACCAGATAATGGAACGCTTGATCCACGGCTGGATTGGACAGTCGGCCGCAGAGGCATTCCCTATCTCGATTGGGGAGTTCATCCGGGCCAGGATTGGGCAAGGTCGCAAAGTTATTCAGGCCCTTTTACGCCGATCAAGAATGTGTACTGGAACTCCAGTTCTGATGTAGACGGAGACTACTCGCAATGGGCACCGGGCTCTGCGATCAATGTGTTTATCATCCGCTTTGCCGATGTACTGCTGATGGCGGCGGAAGTAGACGCACAATTAGGTAATCTGACCAGGGCGGAGGAATATGTAAACCGGGTACGCAACCGCATAGCAGGTAATCCTGGTTCATGGGTCTATAAATACGAGGACGACAATGATCCCTCCGGCGGGTTCTCAACAACACTTGCGGCGAATTATAAGATCAGTCCCTACCCGGCAGGCGCGTTCTCCAATGCTGCTTATGCATTGAAAGCAATTTATTTCGAAAGAAAACTGGAACTTGCAATGGAGGGGCAACGGTACTATGATCTTTCCCGCTGGGGCATTGCAGCAACGACGATCAACGCCTATTTTCAATATGAAGGGCAATATACTATCGATGTGAAATCAGCCAGGTTCACGGCAAATAAAAATGAGTATTTTCCGATCCCACAAAGCCAGATAGACCTTACATTTGTAAACAGTCAACCAACATTAACACAAAATGCAGGATATAAATAGTGTTTGCAAGAAAACGCTGAAACCTTTACAGACAATGAATTGTGGAGATTTTCCTTGTTGAATAGTATTAATCTGAAACTAAGTAAATGGCCTAAAATAAAATATTACTGAGCTGTTTAATAAAAGGCATTTAAGTGTGGCCACTGTTTGATCTGCTACACCAGTAAGCGGGTTAGCTGCCTTTCGTTGGTTCGGTTCCGATGAAATCGGAATTGAAAAAATGCGCAGCCTATTTTTTCAAAGAAGCAAAAACAGCAGCGTTCCGGTTATCCGCCAGCTGGCGGACCG
>JBDSLD010000295.1:0-10748 GCA_039916545.1 Ferruginibacter sp. | reverse complement strand
TCACTTCACCAACTACCTGTCAACTCTCTACTTTTGCCTCCACAGCCGGTCCGCCAGCTGGCGGATAACCGGAACGCTGCTGTTTTTGCTTCTTTGAAAAAATAGGCTGCGCATTTTTTCAATTCCGGTTTCATCGGAACCGAACCAACGAAAGGCAGCTAACGCGGTTACTGACGTAGAAGATCAAATAGTGGCCACACTTAAACGCCTTTTATTAAACAGATCAGTAATATTTTATTTTAGGCTATTTCTTCAGTTTCAGATTAATAATATTCAACAGGAAAAATCTCCACAATCCATTGTCTGTAAAGGTTTTCAGCGTTTTCTTGCAAACACTAAGTAAAATTAATTATGCTTAAGGCTTCCTGGGGAATACAAGCTATAAAAAAAAGCAAAGTAAACAGGCAGGTTTATTTGAGTGGCAGACTGGCTGAGCTGGATGGACACCGGGATATCGATACCGGCGGATGACTGGATATGGCTGCGCCATGACCTCGATTACAGATCTTTTGTAAACTCCTTAACCAGAAGTGAATATATCTTATATCAAACCATATTGGGGTCGGGATGTATCCACGGCTGCCTGTATTGTCTTTGTAATAATTTTGTGGCTTCCGCATCTCCGGTAATTTCTCTTTTAACCGGATCATAAATTAATGGCCGGCCAAGTTTCATGGACATATTCGCAAGAATACAACTGGCAGTGGATATATGGCCCTCCTCAATGTCGGCAATGGGCCTTGTGTTATTATCTATTGCATCTAAGAAGTTGAGCATGTGCAAACGGGTGGCCGGAGCAGCGTTTAATTCAATGGCTGGCTCTTTAAGATCTTCCGGGTATTTTTCTTTTTCATACACTACATCTTTGTGTATTTTTTCGCCCTTTTCCACGGGAAAGAAATCATACTGCATGGTGCTTGCACATAAAGTTCCTTTTTCACCATACAATTTAAATGACCAGGGATATTCAGGATCAGCCGGCGTACCCCAGGTTCTGTGTTGCCAAACACAATTAAGTCCCTCATATTCGAACAGGGCCATCTGTGTATCTGAGATATTGCTCTTCCCTGTCTTATCTCCATAAATACCCCCGGTCGAACTGATGCGTTTTGGCCATCCAAGCTTTAGCATCCACCGTACCGTATCAAACATGTGCACGCACATATCACCGGTTATACCATTTCCATATTCCATAAAAGTTCGCCACCACCTTACATGCGGTAAACCATCATAAGGACGCATTGGGGCCGGGCCCGTCCACATTTCATAATCAAAGAAATCCGGCACGGCTTCCACGGGTGGGTTTCCATTATTGCGCATGTGATAATAACAGCACATCTCTACATGTAATATTTTTCCCAAGAGGCCGGCATCTACAATATTCTTTTTAGCATCGATCAAATGCGGCGTACTTTTTCGCTGGGTACCTACCTGCACCACTTTATTATATTTTCGCGCTGCCGCTACCATTGCCTCACCTTCTATCACATCTACACTGACAGGCTTTTGCACGTACACATTCGCGCCGGATTTTACAGCCTCGATTGCCTGGAGCGCATGCCAGTGGTCGGGCGTACCAATGAGTACAATATCCAGCTTATTCTCAGACAGCAGTTTGCGGTAATCACTGTATAATTTTGGTTGCTTTTTATTTTGCTGCCTGGCCACCACCATTGCTGCGGCTCCTTCCAGCTGATGTTTATCTACGTCGCACAGTGCAACTACCTCAACCGGTGCTACCTGCATAAGCCTGAAAAGATCACTCTTGCCATACCAGCCTGTGCCAATCAGCGCCACGCGACGGGGTGCAGCGTTGGGACTGTACATGCCATGTGCCTGTAATGTTGCAAGGGCCAGCGTAGCTGAAGCGCCCAAAATAAACCGGCGACGGTCGAGATAGATGTTGCTCATATTAAATGGTATTGCGTAGGAGTTTTTTTTATACGACAAGTTAGTAAAAACTATAAAGAGTGAATGAAGATTGTTAGGTAATTCTTTTATTATGTCAATTACAGTAAGGCTGCAAAATAAAATAAGCATCTAAAAACAGGACAAATTTTACAGGCCACCCCCTTGATTTATACAACCCATCTAAAACATATGTCAATTCATCACTGTACAGTGATGAAAGCAAAGCAGCGGTAATGATATTTGTTTTCAAATTATTTACAAACAACATTTTGAAAAAGAATTCCAACATATTATATGCTGATTTTGAAAAAGAGATAACCGGTAGCGCCTACCAGCGCACGCGCATTATGATGGGCGCATTTACCATCGGTTTCGTAGTATCCCTTGCCAATTACTTTTTGCTCAATGACGATATTCTACAATTCTATGGCGGCACTTTTAATTATTTCATTATAGTCAGCTGGCTGGCGCTTTTTATTGTTTACGAGTTTATTGTTGGCAGGCAGATAAAAAGTTATGTAAAACGGAAGAAACAAATTGGCAAGAGATGTAAAATAGCTCATCTATTTATCGAAATAACACTGGTAAGCCTCGTGATCTTTTATATGGTCGGCATAAAAAAAATGGTCATATTCCTGGATTCACCACTCAACCTTTTATATTATTTGTTCCTCATTCTTTCCGTGCTTCACCTGGATAAAAAGATCAGCTTTTTTACCGGCGTGCTGGGAGCCATCCAATACGCATTTAATTGCTGGTACGCGTTTCATATACCGGGGGCCGGACTCAATCTTATTGCCAACACTACCGAAAACACCTATTACCTGGATTGCATCGTACTGATTGTTTCAGGGGTGGCGGCCTCCTATGTTGCGGGTGAAGTAAAACGTTTTGTGAAAGTATCCCTGGAAGCAAGGCAGGCTAAGAACGAAATGGAAATATTGTTCGGCCAGCAGGTATCGCAGGAAGTGGTAAATGCTTTGGTGCAGGATAAAGGTTTAACCAAACACGAAGCAACGGTATTAGCCATGGATATCCGCAATTTCACGGGCTTCGCTGAAAACCATTCTCCAGGTGAGATCATGGATTTTCAGAACAAGATATTCGGGCCAATACTTGATATCGTTGGCCAATATGGGGGCGTGGTTAACCAGATAATGGGGGATGGCCTGATGGCTACGTTTGGTATACTGGCATCCAATCCCCGTCATGCAGAAATGGCCTTCCTGGCGGCGCTGAAAATCCGGGAAAAAGTAAGGGAATTGTCTGGCGAAGGGATTATTCCGGCCACCCGTATTGGTCTTGGTATACATACCGGGGAAGTGGTTACAGGCAATATTGGTAATGAGACGCGCAAGCAATATTCGATCAGCGGGTCAGCGGTCATTATTGCTTTCCGGGTTGAACAATTAAATAAAGAGTTTGATTCAGAGCTCCTGATCACCGGGCAGGTAAGGGTGAGGATCGCAAGAACCATATCCCAGCTTTCTTATCTTGGCCTCAAACCAATAAAAGGTTTTGAATATGAAGTAGACGTGTACCAGGCGGCCTGATATTTTTAATGTATCAGGCCTTTTTAGCAATGGCTATAATAATTGCGCCCGCTACCATTAGCGCCGCTCCGGCCACCACCTGCCAGGTTAAGCGCTCTTTCAAAAATAGTGCTGCAAAGGTAATTGCAAAAACAAGGGAAAGCCTTTCGATTGGTGATACGGCACTGGCATCTCCCAACTTAAGGGCCCTGAATGAAAGTAAAGATGATACCGTTGTTAGAACTCCGGCGATGGCTAAAAATACCCAGGTACGGGTATCTATTTTTGTTATCTCGGCATGCTTTCCCTGGAAAAATACTACGCTCCAGGAAACTACCAGTATCAATATGGCCTGCAAGGCGAAGACAAGGCTGGAATCTATGTTTTTCATCCCTGCTTTTGAAATTACTACTACTACGGCCGCTGTCAGGGCAGCTGATAAGGCAAAGATGATCCACATAAATTTCATGTTATTAGTACGTTTCATTTGGTCAAGCTATATTATTATTTTATTTCATCTGTATAAAAGTAAGTCATAAAAATAAGATGCCAAATGATTTTTCGGGATTCTGAAAATCAGGTGCGAAGGTCATGTGTTTCTATTGCAATGAATGCGTAAACGACACCGAAAAGCAGAAAAGGGAGAATGTGATTCAATGACTGTAGGGATAGTTGATCCAAGCGATACAACCCGGGGATTTTTATTGTTCTTCCCTGTGTTCCGTACCATCCAGCGATTTGCCACAATGGGGGCAAACATTGCTGTTGGGGTTTTTCTTCTTTCGCATTTCTTCCAGGAAGCCTGCTGTCATAATACCGGCTGGCAGCGCAAAAACAACCAATCCCGACAAGGATATGATACTTGTTAATATTTTACCGGTTACAGTGATCGGAACCATGTCGCCATATCCAACAGAGGTAGCCGTAATGATTGCCCACCAAATGGTAGCAGGTATGCTGGAAAAGACATCCTTTTGAGTTTCGTGTTCTGCAAAATATACCAGGCAGGCAGCAATAATAATAAAAAAAATAATCATTACCAGGCTGAGCTTGAGGTCATTTGCCCTGCTTTTAAAAACATTACGGACCATCCTCGCCGACTTCATATAGGCGGTTAGCCGGAACAAACGAAAAAATCTTAGCAGTCTCAGGATACGCAATACCCTTAGATCGAGCCCTACAATTACATGAATATAAAAAGGCAAAATTGCCACCAGGTCAATCAATGCCCCGGTTGATAACATATATTTTAGCCGGCCATGAAAGCTATGTGCGTAACGGGGATCGTGGTTACAGCTCCACACCCTCAATATATATTCAATCGTAAAAATTATCACGGAAACAAGGTCGAAAGTCTTGAAAAAAGCAGCGTAAGGTTGATGAATACTTTGGACAGTCTCAAGCATCACTGCTGTTACGTTCAGGATGATCAGGATGATCATGAATCCATTCAGGATCCGATCCCATTTTGTAAAGCCTAATTCGGGATGAAGGAGTGTATGAACCTTCATCTTGGTTATCTGGTACATTATAGTTGTTGGCTTTAAAAATCGTAAAGTTACAAATATTGAAATTATTGGATACGTTTAGTGTACAGGCTTCCGGAATGTTGAAATGGCACGTGTTTTGAAAAGCGAAATTTGGTTTTTAAAATTTTAGCTTACGATACATTTCCCCAGTTTAAAAGTCATTTGAGGGCTAAATTGCAATTATTTTTTCTTGCTCCATTAAAACCTGGGAAATTCCGTCCCATTTTTTCCCCACTACAATATTAATGTTTTTCCCACGTTGTTATAAAGTTTGAAATATCCAATTATATTTACCCTGGCAAGGCAAATCCTTAATGGCATGCCAAACCCTGAATTGTTGACCAGCAAATCATCCAAATGAAGCCTAAAATCTTACTGCTATTACTGATTATGCAATTGTCTAAAATTTGCACAGCACAGATTAAAGAGTTTTATAAAACAACTTCAAACGCTGCTATTTTACTTTATAAAAAGGAAGGCGACCGTTTAATAGCGCATGGCACAGCTTTTTTACTTTGTAATTATGACAATGGCTCAGATGAAACTATCTTAATAACCTGCGAGCATGTCACTCACCACGACACACTGATCGCGGCGATCCCAGCCACCGATTCCCTAAGAAAGGAATTTATCAGGCAAAAACAAACCACCATAACTTTCGCGACAAATAACGGCTTTCAAACAGTTGGCTTTGATGGCAATAACCTGTTATTTAGTATCCCTGTTAAACAGGGCATAAATTGTTACCGCCATTCCACGCTTGACCTCGTTGCCATTTTTTGCGACCTGCCCAATACATTATTAAACACACAGAATAATACTATCCCTCTAACCAATTTGAAAACGCTGCCTAAATCTTATATAAGTGATAAGAATGAAATGTATCCCGGCCAGGAAATAACTTTTGTTGGATTTCCTTCCGGCATCGGCACTCAAAATGGTTTTTATGGTACCAGCCTCGGACGGGATCAAAAAACAAACCCGCTTTTTAGAAAGGGGATCATTTCATGGACATCAGATAATGCTGATATATTTTTAGTAGATGGATTTTCATATGGGGGCAATAGCGGAAGCCCGGTTTTTTCTATACCAAATTCAGAATCCTCAGGAAAATTAATAGGAATGGTATTTGGGCACCTGAATGATGAAGTTGAGGTAAATAAAATTGTGATGGATTCTGTGGATGATAAGATTGAAAGCTTTACCAGCCTGCACATCAACAACGGGTTGGCCAAATGCATCCCGGCATATTTAATTTATGATTTCGCTATGAGGGCTGTAAAAAGCAGATCGGTACTGCTTTCCCAAAAAATGAAAGATTATAATTTATTTGTAAAGTGAATTGACCTGTCAATGGTTTTGCCTGTAATGTTCAAGCAATAAATCTCCCCCAAAATCGTCCTTTAGATCACGCACAACGGTATGCACATGATTGGCATTATTTTGTGAATTGTCATATTCAATAATAATGGTAGGCCCTTGTATGCGGTAATAGTAGGGTTTACCTAACACATGTTCGGTATTGCCCGACCAGGTAAACCAAATCTTATCCAACCCGGCTACCTGTATCTCTTTAAGCATCTTATCAGCAAATAGCGTGGTGTACCTGTGAATGTACAGGTTGATTAGTTGTAACAATAATTGCTGGTGAGGGGCCGATAGTTCATTGTAACGGATTCCGGAGGGCCTTTCGATCATTGCCTTGCGCATGGATCCCGTAATGATCTCACCCGGTGCGATGGTGTCGGTGATCGCTTTCTTTTTTTCTTCGGCGGAAAGCGCGTGCAACAATGCAAATCCACGGTCTGTTTCCTCTTTTAAAACTTCTTTACCTTTTTGAGGACCGCTTAGCACAATAGCGGGGTTAGACCCAAGAAAGCCCGGCGTACCAGCCACCAGCTGATTTTTATCTGCCGAAAAATGAAAGGCCACATGATGCCCCTCGAAACGCCAGCCCCAGATCGTGTTAGCGCCAGGAATCCCAAAAATGGTAATAAAGTATTTTCCGGGATCGCGGTAATGATCATCCGGTTTACGGTTCTCAAGCTCCTTCAGGATATTATCCAGCTGCATAATATCATTTACTTTTTTTACGGTTTCCTCGCTTAAGCAGGTTTTTAAAATATCTATCAATGCCAGTCGCTGGGCAGTACTAAGCTCGTTGACAGATATTCCTTTGCGGTCATCAAGTGGAACGTAATTAAAGCGGTAGCGCTCGGCGGTATCAAAAGGGTAAAGCGCTTTGGTGCGTTGGGTAGTATCCAACAGGTTAATGAAAGCGTTGGTTTTTACTACCAGGTCCTGCGCACATGCAGCGCTTACAAAAAAAAGGCAACCAGCCAGGAATAAAAAATAACGGGTCATATTGCAAGGTATAAGTAAGGTTAAAGATACCGTATTGACCTGACCGAACGGATAGTCGCAAATATTTTTTCCAGTTTCTTTTAAGGGTACGGCAAACTTTATAAAGAATGGACCATTGAAAAATTTTAAAGAACTAAAGAACCGGCAACAATAACAAAAAATGTTAGCGGATTAAAAAAGGCGGGTGTATAAATACCCGCCTAAGATACTAAGGTATCAATTTTAACAAAGATAGTTGGCTATTCCTTGTATGCTTTACATTTCTCTACAATATCGGTTCGGATATTCACGAGGCGAAATAAACCCACTTGCATTCGCCTGATCAAAAACCCAATGCTATTGCTAACAACGAGACTTAGTTATATACAGTCTGGAATGACATAGTTTCTGTTCATGGCTATACGAACCGAACAAAACCATTTGTAGCAGAAATACAAAAATTAATGCTACTGTTCTCCTTTATCATTTTTATCGTGGCCCTCTAATTTCACCAGCTTATTATAAATACCCAGCAATAAAAATGAAGGTGCCCATTGCCCGACAAATAGACTGCGATGTCTCGATTTAGTGAGTTGAAGTGTTAAGGAAACCGCCATTGAGCCCAATGCCGCCCATAAAAATATATCAGATGGAAGTTTAGCTGTTTGCTCTTCAATCGCTTTGGTTACTTTACCTTCTTTGTGTTCCGGATTCATAATTTTTATTTTTAGATGTGAATGATTGCATCTGTTGTTTCAATTCTCCTGCCAGTTCGCTGGAGGTATTACCTGCGGTGACAAGCCCCACTTGTTTATATAATCTCGAGAGGTATCGCAAAATGATGAAACAATATTTTGGTTGATATAGAGGGGGATACTTTTTTAAGTATTTGGCTAATAATCTTGTAGAGAAAAATATACATATGAGCGCATTCCCGGCTCCGAAGGATCGGGACAGGCATTCTCCAAAGGCAGAGGGAGCCATAGCTCAATATTGGTAAGCTCTTTTCGGAAAGCTGTAAAGATTATTTTCACAACGCTCCGGATATTTCTCACCCTGATTTTGAAGTGTTATTGCTTTGGGTTATTTTGTAGCAAATAAAATTTAGGAAATGAAACAACTTATTGTAATAATATTTTTTGGGGGAATCTGCGGTAATGTTTTAACCGCCCAGGAAAAGGTGAATATGCAGGTAATGCAGCAAATAAAAGACGAGGAAAAAAACAATTCCCACATTGAGTTGCTGGCCCATTATATTACAGATGTGTGCGGGCCAAGGCTCACCAATTCACCCGGTTACAACCGTGCGCTGGACTGGATCACGAAAACATTTAAAGAATGGGGGCTTGTAAATGCCGGTCGGGAATCCTGGGGCGAATTTGGCAAAGGCTGGAGTACGGAATCCTCCAGCCTGGCAATGAAAGAGCCCTATTATCAGCCAATGATCGCCTACCCCGTGGCCTGGACAAACAGCACTGCAAAAACAATTAACGCGACTGTAGTTATATTGGATAACCTGGATTCCGCAAGCATTGATAAACTGGGAGACATCAAAGGAAAGATCATTATGCGCAAGCCGGGCAATGCTAAAATACGCAGTGCTTTCGAGGCTTATGCAAGCCGCTATGACGACACGACATTAGAAAAATTGGGCGACATGTACATGTTCTCGAAAGAAGAACTCGACGGGTTTCTGCCTTTCATGATAAAGGAATATAAAGCTTTGCTATACCTGCAATCAAAAGGTGCGGCGGGATTGCTAAGTTCCCGCGCCGCCGGTCGTGATGGGACAATTTTTGTTGATGGACGGCCCGGCTATGCAAAAGGATATGAGTCAACGCTTCCGGAAATGATGGTTTCAAGAGAAGATTATTTAAAGTTGCAAAGACTGATCGACGATAGTGTTGCTGTAAAACTGGAAATGACCATACAGAATAAATTTTATGATAACGACCTCAACGGGTACAATGTCGTGGGTGAAATAGCTGGCAGCGACCCAACTTTAAAGAGCCAGGTAGTAATGCTTGGAGGCCACCTTGATTCGTGGCATAGTGGAACGGGCGCAACCGATAATGCCGCCGGTTGCATTGTGATGATGGAAGTGATGCGCATATTCAAAGCTTTGCATCTGCAGCCTCGCCGCACTATCCGCATTGCTTTGTGGGGCGGAGAGGAACAGGCACTTTTTGGTTCATTCGGGTACGTTAAAAAACATTTTGGCGATCCCAAAGACATGGCACTAAAACCTGAACAACAAAAAATATCCGCCTATTACAACCTCGACAATGGCTCCGGAAAGATACGTGGTATCTTTTTACAGAACAATGAAAAAACGCGCGATCTGTTCAAGGCCTGGCTGACTCCATTTGCGGACATGGGCGCTACCACTATCGCCGGAGGCAGTACCGGTTCTACCGATCATATCTCATTTGATGCAGTGGGCATCCCGGCTTTCCAGTTTATACAGGACCCGCTGGAATATGAGACACGAACCCACCACAGCAATATGGATACTTACGAGCACTTATCAATGGATGACCTTAAACAGGCCGCCGTGGTAGTCGCAGGATTTATTTACAATACCGCGATGCGGGATGAAATGATACCAAGAAAAACAATTCCGAAAGCTTCAAGGTTTGTTTTTGATGCTGATTTTCCATTATAATTTTGGCCGTAGGGATACTATTGTGACTGCGATATTAATTTCGTGTAACAGACTAAATGCTAAGTATCCTTAGCCATTCAATAAAAACATGCTGTATGTCTCTACAACTAAACAGAATAAACTTTGGTGACGCCGCCAACAAAGGCAATACCTTATCAAGGGCAGAAGCTGAGGCTCTTTTCAACGGATGGGTTTTAAATACCCGTTTGCAGTTGCACATGAAACAGGTCGCCTACCTGATGAGGTGCTGGGCCGCGGAAAAAGAACAACTGGATGAAGCTGGCCAATGGCGGTGGGAAATGGCCGGTTTACTACATGATGCTGATTGGGACCAATGGCCCGATCAGCATTGCAAGAAAATTATTGAGGAGCTCGAACACAGGAACGTTGATCCGGAGATCATTCGCGCGATCGCTTCACATGGGCCAAACCACTTCGGGGTAGAACCTGAAACTAAGATGGATAAAATGCTGTATGCATTTGATGAGTTATCGGGCCTGGTACATGCTTACTCACTGATGCGTCCGGGCGGTTATGACGGGATGGAACTGAAAGGTGTAAAAAAACGGCTCAAAGAAAAATCATTCGCGGCAAATGTTTCCAGGGAAGAGATCAATGATGCGTGTGAGCGTGCGGGTATAGGATTGGATGAATTGATTGGTTTTATCATTCAGCGGCAAGGTGGAGTTGAATGATTTACCAGGATAAATTTATAGGTACGTATCTATGAAAATGGCTATGACAATTACAAACCTGGTAGCCCTTATT
>JBDSLD010000294.1:0-13791 GCA_039916545.1 Ferruginibacter sp. | reverse complement strand
GTAATACGTAAAAGGCCCGGGCCGCAAAACTCCCTGGGGCAAGTTAAATTTCTTTTTCCCAATTCTTACAACATATACCTGCATGACACCCCTTCAAAATCACTATTCGGAGAATCCTCCAGAGACTTTAGTCATGGCTGTATCAGGGTTGCCGAGCCTGCTAAACTGGCTGCATTTCTGTTGAAGGATTGGGGATATGATAAAATCTTAAAAAGAATGCAAGCCGGAAAAGAAAGATATATCACCTTGCCAAATAAAACACCGGTTTATATCGCCTATTTCACCGCCTTTATAGATCGGAAAAGTCTGCTAAACTTTAGGAAGGATATTTACAATCGTGACATTACGCTTGCTAAAATGATAATCAATGACGTATAAGCAGTTTTGAACTACTCTAAGCTTTAAGCATCTTTCTAAATCATTTCCCATAAACCTTAGCTTAATATCTAAACTATTCATGAAAATTCTCGCATGGTAAGTGTGAATCATGTAACTTATTGAAAGATTTATGTAATAATAAATGATCAAAAAAGCATCACCTTTACAGTGATGTTATTGATGTTGTTCGGTATCAATGCCGACAAAAATGCCTGATTTGAAGAACATATTATTTGTCATTATGAAAGATGAAAAAAAAATAAAACGAAAAAGAATTGCTTACCAGGTGCCATTAACGAATGACACAAAAACGCTTCTGCTAAAACAGGAAGTTTCTGCTTCAGTAAATGTAACCGAAGCCTACTTATTTAAGCAGGCGAAAAATCCGTTAGGCGATCCTCATAAGGTTTGACGAGGAAGAAATTGAGACACAGGTCGGGATACCAGCGACGTACAGCAACAACAAGTTTGGATATAATAAATCCGATTATTAAAAACAAATCAGTCTTCTCAATGTCCTTATAATAAGGGTTTCTATAGAATATAGTTATTCTTTAAGTAAAATAATTCATTATAGACCCTCCCCATGAAAAAGAATTTGATTGTTGCTGTTGTTTATGGAATATTTTTACTCACCCTATTAACTTCCTGTTCAAGAAAGCTTACCTTTTTAAATTCCGCTGTGGTTCCTGCAGCAGAAGGCGTTGTGAAAATTAACAAGGACGGGAATAGCAATTACGCTATACAAGTTAAGGTCACGCATCTTGCAGAACCATCCCGATTGCAACCGGAGCGTGAGATGTACGTTGTTTGGATGGTGACCGAAAAGAATGGCACAAAAAATATCGGACAGCTTAAAAGCAGCAGTGGATTCTTCTCCAGCGTGTTAGAAGGCGAATTGAATACAGTTAGTTCTTTTAAACCTGAAAGAGTATTCATTACGGCAGAAAACAATGCCAATATACAGTATCCGGGTAGTATCGTAATTCTTACGACTAAAGGCCCCAACTAAATTATGGATCAGCTTATTACATCACCGTCAGGTCAATTATTATCGGGTCTTTTTATGGATCGGTATAATGCTGAAAACGCGTACGATGTATTAATTAAAATGGGTTATGTAACAGATGAGATCAATGTGGCCATGGCCTCTACTACCAGGGATAAATTATATGGAGTACAAAAGAAATTGAATAACACTGAAGCCACGATTGAAAAACACTTTGAAGGCACCGCTCAAGGTGCTACACTCGGCGGCTTGATCGGTGGCATAGCTTTTGCCATTGGGGCGCTTGGAAGTAACCTTTTTATACCGGGCTTAGGACTGGTATTAATGGGCCCTGTAGCCGCCGGCTTATTAGGAGCCGGGGCGGGAGGGATTACCGGAGGTTGGCTTGGCCATGTATTTTCACCAGAACAACCGAGGGAACAGCGGGAACTATTCAGTGAGGGTTTGAAGAACGGTAAGATCATCATCGCGCTTTTGCCCCGTAATCAAAAAGATGCAAAAGAAATTGCAGCCAAATGGAAAGAAATGGGTGCTGAGATAAATATTAAATCAAAGTATGACGAGTGAACAAAGAAAAACAGTATTCCCTTTTGGCTGGATATTATTAGTATTAGTGGCGATGGCTTTTTTGGCCTGCTATTTATATTTCCAGCGTTACCAGGGAGAAAGGGAAATAAATCTTCATTCTGTATATGCAAAATTGATTGACAAGCGGGAGAATGACAGCACGGTTAATGCCTACATAAGGTTTGTTGAGCAAAGTTCCGGAACAATGAGTTTAGATCATGCATATTCAAACGAAGCTTTACTAAGACTTTCTGCAGCTGTAAATGCAATGGCAAAAGCAGTGGATTACACTGTTAAGGCCAATGTAGACGAAGCGGAATTGGATGCCAATAAAATAATCCTCGATCCCCTGGCCGTAAGCCATGCGGACAACATTCGAAATGCTGCTGATATATTAAGTACGGCTTTATCAAATCTGCAGCGTGAGAAATATCCATCATTGTCTGTCGCTGCCGAAACAGTTAGAAAAGCTGCTTCGAAAATTGACCCCGATGTGCTAACACTTGATCAAAAAAATAACGTTAAAATCTTTTTTAACAAGCGGCTGAATTACTCAAAAAAATGAATTAAAGATGAATATACAAATCAACACAGATCATAACATTGACGGAAATGAACGCCTGCAAGCGTTTTTAGAAAATAAGATATCGACTTCCTTAAGCCGTTTTGAAAACCATCTAGCCCGTATTGAAGTTTACCTGAGCGATGAAAATGCAGGTAAAAGTTCGCCAAACGATAAACGATGTCTTCTGGAAGCTCGAATGGAGCGCCATGAACCCTTATCTGTAACGGCGAATGCTGATACTATAGAAAGTGCCGTCAATAGCGCCATTGAAAAAATAAAACAGGTATTAGATACTACCATAGGAAAGTTAGGTTATTAAAATCAATCACCGATGTTATGAACACATTCATTTTAGTATAAAAACAGTCATATCAACAGTGTCAGCGCATTCCCATACCAGTTATGGATAATTATACAATAAATTCGTTAGTTTGTTGCGGATGAAGAAGTCGAGAAGATATTGAAGAACAATTAAATTGAAAACAGATGAACGAAGAAAAGAATATGTCTTTGAAAAAAAAGATAATCATAATAGGCAGCTTGGTATTATTTATAGTCTTGATATCTACTATTTATTACCGCTATTACTTTGTGTTTGGCGAAGGAGTTAAAGCAGGCCAGTTAAACTATTTTGTGCAGAAAGGCTATGTTTTTAAAACCAATGAAGGTCGGTTGATTTTAGCTGGTTTAAGAACGCAGCAACCAGGTAACATTGCCTCTAACGAATTCATATTTTCGGTAACAGATCAAAAAGTTGCAGATACCTTAAATCACCATGCAGGCGAATTTCTGCAATTGCACTACAAGGAATACTTACATACCCTGCCGTGGCGGGGTGTCAGCCATTTTGTAGTGGATAGCATTTATGATATTAAACCCGGCACTAACTAGTAAATATGGCCGGCCAGTTTATTAAATCCTTACGTACCACTTACAACAAAACAATCAATAGCATAGCGTTTTATCCGGCACTAATTGCTATCGGCTTTTTGCTTTTATCGTGGTTGATGCTAACGTTGGATTTCTCTGAAACCGGCAAGCACATCAAGGCAAATTACAGTTGGGTAAGGTTAAAAGATGCCAATACTGCCCGCACTATTGTATCAACTATAGCCGGGGGTATTATTTCGCTAATGGTCTTTAGCTTTTCTATGGTGATGATCCTGTTAAACCAGGCTGCGTCACAAATGAGCAACCGTATGCTGGAAAGCATGATCGGCAATCGGTTTCAGCAGTTAGTACTGGGTTCCTACATCGGTACCATTGTTTATGCTTTGTTTTTATTGAGTACTATTAGGGATATAGAATCTGGTATTTACGTCCCCGCACTTAGCATATACTTGCTTTTAATCATTACGATCGGCGATATTTTTATTTTTATCTATTTTCTTCATTACGTTACGCAATCGGTAAAGTTTGAGACGATCATTGATCGCGTCCACCAACAAACACTCGTTGCATTAAAAAAAACATGCACCACCAACGAAATTCAGTCCATACCTGATCTGCCGTCAGGGTTTCAAATAATCAGCACAAATGCCTCCGGTTATTACCAGGGATTTGATAAAAAGGCTTTGCTGAAATTTATAAAACAAAGTTCGGGGGTGGTGAAATTGCTTCACCCACCGGGCAAGTACCTTTTGAAAAATCAGCCCGTTTTGCAGTATAATGGGAAAGCCCGGTTAGTTGAAAAAGATATCGAAGCATTATTATTAGCGTTGGACTTTTATGCCGGACAACCCGTTGAACATAATTTTTATTATGGCTTTCACCAACTCGCAGAGGTGGCTTTGAAAGCTTTAAGCCCTGGTATTAATGACCCAGAAACTGCTGTTTTAAGTCTTAACGCGTTGACAGATTTGTTCTATTATCGTTTACAGCATCATCCGGAATTAATTATATCAACAAAAGAAGGCCGAGCCGTTATCATTTTAACAGGCAGAACTTTTAACGAACTGTTTGAAGAATGTATTTATCCGATTTGGGACTATGGAAGCAATGACCGGTATATTCAAAACACATTGCATTCAATGCTTAAACAACTACGTTCATCAGGGCCTTTAAGCGAAATAAACCTAATTCTGGAAGATATGCAAAGAAAAGTCAATGTTAAATGCGACAGGAACCACAAATAACCAGTCAGGCATCAACTTATCATTGCTCACTAAAATATGGGGACTTTACAATTAAGGCTTAAACCATTGCACATGATTAACCCTCCGATTCATCGCCGGCAGATTGAAAAATTAGAGTAGGCTGAATTTATTTTATGCGGTTAAATTTCATCGTTTTACCCAGGAATTTAAAACGCCAGTAACCTCTGACTTTTAGAACATCATGTTTATCAATTACTGCCGAAGCGCTCCATTCTTTTCCATGTTTTGAATCGTATACTTTACCATTCTCCCATGAACCCTTTTCAGTATTGTATTTAAGATCGCGGAGTATGCTCATACCCACTATGGTACGGTTGCGCAAAGCGGGGTTAGGATTGCGCTTATCTTTCCAGTAACTCATGGGCTTTCCCTCTGTGTCACTGAACCATATGATTTTGGCTAAAAACTGGTTGTGCTGTGTGTATACCTGTATTCTAAAAGTTTTCTCTTGGTTTTCCCATTTACCGCAAATACGATCCGCCGCTTTTACAGATTGACCGTAAATTTGTCCAAATGGGAATAGAAATAATAAACTGACGATAACTGTTTTGTGGATCTTTTTTAAATTAAAATCATAGAAAGAAAGGAATTTCGGCAACAGCAAGACTTGAAGGCCTATCAGGTAACCTTTTAATAATAGAGTCCAATTTTTTTGTTAATCAATCTTTTACGCAGAGCACAGCGGTTTCCGGATTGCGTATCATTTTTTGTGTAAAGTTCCCAAAAAAGAATTCTTTTAAATTTCTATCAGTAGTTCCGTTTATAACAATCAATTCAGCATTAGCATCCTGGCAAATTTTTGACATTTCATTTTCAGGATTTACTATGTAAAGTAAATTTGTTGTTGGGAAACCGGTGAACATTCCCCTTCTTGACCTAACCCGTTCGCTGACGGCTTCTACGACACTGGACAAATTTCCATCATTTTTCCCCATAATACCCACAATAGAAATTTCCGAGTTGTTTTTTTTCATTATGCTTCGGGCGGTATAGAGCCTTTGCATTGGGTCGTTTTTAGCAAAAACCGGAAATATTATCCTGGTGAATTTGTCTATAGTCTTTTTGACTGGTACCGTAAGGACATTGCAAGAAACGTTTTTTAAAATCCTAAAAGGGAATGTGCCGAAAACATAGGATTTATTATATAAATCTGGCGTGGTGCCAATCACGATGAGATCTATATTCAGATCACCTGCCTTCTTTTTTAAATTTTTCTCCATACAACCAATTTCACTATATAAGTGACAGTTCACCTGGGAATCCTTAAGTATGGCTAAGGCAATTTTTTTCATCAAATATTTATTCTTTTGGAAAACGTTGTATGTAAAAGGTTCAAATTTATCAGTTTGTCCAATTTTTGGATAAAAACTGCTGATATCATGAACATTAAGTAAGTGGAGATCTGCTTGATGTCTTTTTGCCATATTGATAGCTGTGTTCAGGGCGTTAAGAGATGCCGAAGAAAAATCAATAGGAATAAGAATGTTTTTTAGGATAGATCTCATAAATATGTTATTTGGGTGAAAATTGGGCAATTAAAAAACTTTGCTGGATGAAGTATTTACAATATATTGAAAATATATTGCAGTTGCAAATACCAATATGCATTAATACTTAGAACGTGTATGAGGCAATAAAATTGCCCTTTATTTTGATATTTCAGATAATGAACCACCGCCCTTAATACCATAATCTAATGTTCGGATTGGGAATGGGATAGTAATGCTATTTTCGTCATAGGCTTTTTTAATCAGCATTATAGCAGTGCTTCTTATTGAAAGATAATTGATTTGCTCCGTATTACAAACCCATAGCCGGATAACGTAGTTGATTGAACTATCAGCAAACTCAGTGTAAAACATGGTTATTTCATCTTCTTTCGACAGCCCATCAATATCTTTAACTGCCTGAAGCGTTATTTGCTTCACTTTTTCAAGATCGTCATCATATGAGACGCCCACAGTCAGGTCAATTCTTCTTTTACCCAGTAATGTATAGTTTTCAATCGGATTTTGAAAAACGTCCTTGTTTGGAATGATCACCATTTGGCCCTGGTAGGTTCGAATAACAGTATCCCGCAAATTGATATCTTCAACTTTACCCATGTATTCTTTAATTTTTACAATATCGCCGATGTGTAATGGCCTTCTGATAGACAGGAATATACCCGACATAAAGTTCGCAGCAATGTCCTGAAATGCGAAAGCGAGCGCTAAACCCAGTATACCCGCCCCGGCCAGAATAGAGGTAACAGCTTTGTCGAGCTGTAAAACGCTTAAGGTTATAAATACAACTACGCCTAATAGAAATATATAAATAAGCGAGGTAAATAAGTTATCGAGCGTTTCATTGTGAATGAATCTCCTGATTAGCTTCTTTAATAAATTTGTAATAGATCTGGCTATAAAAAAGCCAAAAACGAGTATAAGGGCGGCAAGGGCAATGTTAGGTACTAGCCTGAAAAAGTCATGAACCCAAAGGCTTAGTTTATCAACAATGATTTGATAAGCGTTATTAATATCCATATACGTTTATTTATTAATCAATTACATTATAAGCCTCACGCCACCTAGCTCCGAAACATGATATGGGAATTTATCACTTGGGGAACCAATGAACATAAAGTTTTTGGGAATGCCCCATTGTTTTGATAGTTCATCAATAATATCGGGTCCAAAATGTCCGTCTATCTCAACAAAGTCGATATCAATATCAGGATAGGCCCTGTCCAGTACCTCAATGTCTTTTATCAAACTATTATTATTGCTGTTGCTGTTGGCAATATGTACAATTTTTAATCTTTTCGTAGTCTCGTTCTCTTCCACATAAATCATTACCCGGTTTAATATGGAAACATTATCACCACGGGTAAAAAAAACAAGCTCCTGCGCATTTATCTTTCTGATCGAACGTTGCAAGCTTTTGTTACTGATAATTACCAATCTTCTTAACGGAACATAGAGATACTCAATTGAGTAGATTAGCCAGGTTATCACACGGGCCCTGTTTAGCATAACGATAACAAATAGCATGGCTGGTATAAGGTATTGTATAAACACGTAAAAGGATGTTAAATTGAGTTCCATATTGCCAAAAAAGGCAACTATTACAAAAGCAATTGCAGCTATTACGGACAGTACCGGGGCCTTTTCAAGACGCGGCAGTTTTTTTCTTTTAGCCTTTAACAACAAATTACCCACGCCGAATAGAGCCATAACAGTTAAAAAAGAAAACGTGTAAACACCCGCCAGGTTAGCCAGGTTTCCTTTTGTAACAAACAAAACAGAAACACACAAAATGAAAAATCCGATCACGATACGGTAATTCACTCCACGGCGGTTTTTAGCGAGGAAGAAGTTTGGCAATATCCTGTCAAGTGTGATACGTTCAGCAAGTCCAGTTACTCCAACAAAAGAGGTTAGTACGGCACCGCTTAATACCAGTACAGCATCAACAGAAATAATATAACTCAGCCAATGTCCGCCAGCCGTCATCCCCATAAAGGAAAGCAGCGACTCCTGGTGAGTGCTGATCGTTGCCATTGGTATGATACTTAATGCAAGTAAGGCAATAGCCGGGTTAAAAAAGCTAACTACCGCCCACATATTACGTAGTGTTTTCCGAAAAACCCCTTTTTGTTGCTCCTCAACAAAATTTGCTGAACTTTCAAACCCTGATATACCCAACATAGCCGCTGAAAAGCCCAGGAATAAAGCCATCATAATCCCTCCTGAACGAAGCGGCATTTGCCAGTTAAGTTGAAAGACCTCGAGGCCATTGTTAAGCAGAAACCAGCAACAAGTTAAAACCAGCAATGTTAGTGAGGCGAGGTGCGTGATGAATATAATGACAGCCACAATGGCGGATTCTCCAATACCTATAATGGCCAGCATCATGAAAATACCCAAAACCATAATAGTTGCTATCATGAGCGGCAGGGTATGTACTATTTCCTTAAAGTAGAACATGGCCTCATAGGCTGAAATCACGGCAGTAGCCATATATGATAATATGGTTAGACAAGCGGCAAAAGAAGCTGTGCGTTTAGATGCCGTATTGAGCAATACATTGTAAGCACCGCCATTTAATGGTAACGCGCCCACTACTTCACCATAAATTTTCCGAAACAGAAAAAGAACAAATGCAACAATTAAAAGGGATATCCATGCATACTGGCCTGCATAAGCAATGGTTAAAGCTGAAACATACAGGCAGGATGAACTGATATCATTACCGCAAATGGATGTTGCCTGTAATTCATTCAATTTAATGTGAGCAACATTTATTTGTTTCATGTTTGGGTTATTGTAAAATGAGTTTAAGCTTGGGGGATTGATAGCGCTTTTGTAGCCATTGCTCTAATTTTACAACGTCAGCCCGCCTTAATAGTTTTCTAAACCGGGCAATAGCAATTTTTTGTGTATCCGTAACCAACATATCTGCCCGGTGTATAGCAACTTTATTTATTCCAAAAGACTGTATGGCCGGATAGAGTACTTTCATTTCCGTTAAAACCAGGCTATCGGGCGACCCTGTTTGTTTTGAAACAATGTGAGCAGTATCGTCATACGCCTTTTGGGCAAATACATCCTCTAGGATGCTCGCTTTTATTTGTGACAGGTCTAGTTGTTGTTTAGCATTCAGTCCCTGGCGTATGTTTAATTGTACATTGCGCAGCCTGTATTTATTCATGGCATGTTTTAAAGTATCAATTACCGGTTGGTCAATTACTGCGCCTATTAATAGCAATTCGATAGTTTTTTTGCCGCTGATGTATTTATACGATTTTGAAACGACCTGCGTATTACTAAATCTAAATTGTTCTTCGACAAATTTACGGGCATTGGTTTCAAAAATACTTTTGTTTACTATGCGGTAAGCCATGTAAATACTGGGCAATATGGTAATTACTACTATGAAAACAACATACCTGGTAACTTTCTTTTCCACCTTTGGATCGTCAAAAAATTTCCTATGGAGTTTCAGGTACCTGGCCATTAAAAAGGTAGCAATGGTGATGAAAACACTATTAATAAAGTAAAGATAGATAGCACCAAAAAAGAAATACCAGTTGCCCATAGCCAGGGCGAATCCGGCGGTACATAAGGGCGGCATCAACGCCGTAGCGATAGCTACACCCGGTATAACATTGTTTTTTTCTTTCCTCGATGCAGCGACCATTCCTGCTAAACCGCCAAAAAAGGCAATAAAAACATCCCAAATAGATGGCGATGTTCTGGCAAGCAGCTCAGACTGTGCTTCATGTAACGGTGTAACCGAAAAATATACAGCGGATGTGATAATACCTATGATGGTAGCCACCAACAGATTTTTGCCGCCTTTTTTTACCAGTCCAAGATCATTGGTGCCTATACCCAGGCCGATACCCATTACCGGCCCCATGATGGGCGATATAAGCATGGCCCCGATAATAACTGCAGTTGAATTTACATTAAGGCCGATAGACGCGATGAAGATGGCAAATATCAATGCCCACAAATTAGCGCCGCGGAAATCAACATTTTTGCGGATGGAAGAAATTATAGCTGTATCATCCGCTTTATCCTCCTGCAGGTTAAAGCGATGCGTTAGTATATTACGGATATGGGTTAACAGGTCACTCATGCTTTACCTTTTTTTAATGCCTGTAATTTCTGGGCAAACTTGCCTATTGTCAATCCTTGTACCAAAATTGAAAAAACGACGACGATATAGGTGATCAGCACGAATTCATCCCGGTACATATGTTTACTTAGGGATAACGCAAGTGCGACAGAAATACCCCCACGCAAGCCACCCCAGGTTAGTATGGCTATGGCATTACTCTCAAATTTAGTATTGTATTTTAACAACACTACCGGTATAATAACAGATATCCAGCGTGCGAGCAGTACAAGGAATATGGTTATGAACCCTATTATCATAACCGTCGTATTGATCTTGATGATCAGCATTTCAAAACCGATGAACAGAAAAAGTACAGCATTCAATATTTCATCAGTAAGGTGCCAGAATTTACCAAGATAATCCCTGGTTTCTTCAGACATACCATGAACTTTAGACTTATTACCCGTAATAATGCCGGCGACAACCATTGCCAGCGGGCCGGAAACATGAAGGTAAGAGGCAATAGTATAACCACCCATAACGATGGCCAGTGTTATCAGCACTTCAACTTTATATTCGTCAATGGACCGCAGGGCATAAAAACCAATGTAACCCAGCGCAGCCCCGAAAACCAGGCCGCCAACTACTTCCTGAAGAAATAGTTCGCCTATGTCTACAAAGGTAAAATCACCGCTAACCGACCGGGAGATCTGCGCGATGCTGATGAAGATCACGACAGCGACGCCGTCATTAAATAACGATTCCCCGGCAATTTTCACCTCAAGAGAAGACGGTATTTTCGCCTGTTTTAAGATACCCATAACCGCGATCGGGTCTGTAGGGGAAATTAATGACCCAAATAACAGGCAGTAAATGAACGGGATAGGCATATCAAACAGCTTAAACAAGTACCATGTCATCCCGCCAACCAAAAATGTTGATATGAGGATACCCATTGTGGCCAACAATAATACCGGCAAACTTTCTTTCTTTAGCTTGGATGCATCAATATGTATAGCACCGGCAAATAACAAAAAGCTCAGCATAAAATTCATCAGCACATCCTGAAAGTCAACGGAATTAGCCAGTTGGATTGCTTTTTCAGATAAAAGTGACTTTGAATTACCTAATGCAACTAACAATATCGACGAAATAAGCGACAGTGCCATTATCCCGATAGTAGGCGGCCATTTTATAAAACGATGATTGATGTAGGCAAATAATGCCGCCAGTACGATGGTGATGCTGATGATTTCCTGTGTATCCATTATGGCTAAATTAAGCTAATTTTGGGTATTTTACCTGTCTGGAACATTTTGGAATAGGAATGATCGCCGGTGAGGTTAATCATCGGATTTGCCGTTTTTACGTGATTCCGTTACAAAACCAGGTGCTACATAATCTTTAGGCAGGTAATCAGCCGGAATTGTCGTTGTATTCCCATCCCGTAATGCTTTATAATGCGGTGACATGATCTCGATGCCGGCCTTATTAAAATTATCCTGTATGTTAGCATGTAAAGCAGAATATATGGCTGCCTGTTTGTTAGGCTCTTTAGTGAAAGCATTGACCTGGTAACTCACGTAATAGTCGTCAAGACTGGTTTGCAGAACGAAGGGTTTAGGTTCGGTTTCTACCATTGCCGTCATTGATGCTGCTTCCATAAGCAGGTGGTGAACCTCCCGCCACGGAACGTCATAGCCTATGGTTACGGTAGTGTGCAGGATCAGGCCATTTACTGGTGCGTCACTGCTGAAGTTAATGGTTGGGTTATTCATTACTTCCGAATTGGGGATAGAAATGATCTCGTTTTTTATGGTACGTACCCTTGTCACCAATAAGGTTTTTTCTATTACATCACCCGTAACGTCGCCGATCTTTACCCTGTCGCCAATTTTGAACGCGCGCATATAAGTCATCACAAGGCCTGCAACTACATTGCCTAAAGCCCCGGCGGAGCCGAACGTAAACAAAACCCCCATAAATACGGAAACGCCTTTAAATACCCCCGTATCAGATCCCGGCAAATAGGGGAAGATAACAATGAGCATAAAGGCAAGCACAAGCACACGTACGATCTGATAAGTAGGATTGGCCCAGTCAGCGTAGAAACCGGGCAGCGTAAGTTTTCCTTTCTCTATCTCTATTTTGAGGAACCTGAAAAATCTTAGTACATACCGAAAGACAATAACCAGCACAATGATGGTCATCAGATCAGGTATGTAATCCCACACAGCGTTGCCGATGCGTTTAAGCGGGTTCAGAAAATAGTCCAGCAGCGTATCGGAAACATCCTTGGTAAAAGGAAATATGCCGAAAAGAATTGGCAAAGCTAGATAAACGACAAGTAATATCACTATCCACATTAGAACAGTAAGCGCACTTTTAAAAAAGTTAAGTTCATTTTGCGCATTAAGCAATTCATAGCTTTTAATGTGAATACCCTTTGCATACCACCCTTTATGCGAGACAATCTTTTGTTGCATCCATCTAAAAAGCCTGCCGACACCATAGATCAGGGAAATAACGACCGCCAATACCAGCAATGCCAAAACAGCTTCAGTAAGTATGGTTTGCCATTTAGTTTCATGGTGATGAGCAATAACGGCTGTGCCGATCTTCACTTTTATTTCTTCAGCCAGTTTTTGTCGGTTTTTGTTTTGCCATAGTGCATCCTGGTCAGAAATGGAAATTAATAGCTGGTCTTTAAAAACAATATCAGTAGCCTATTCGGAAGGGGTTATTTTTAACGAATCAGTACTAAACGTATAGTTATCGCTGAGTTTATTGATACGCTTTGCTATGGTTTCGGCCCGGTCATGCGCGGTAAAGCTGCCCTGGTTAGCGAAGAGATAGAACAGCGTGTCACGGAAAGGAATTACCGGGAATCCCTTGATAAAACGGCGGAGAGAATCTACCCGATGTTTTTGCTGTAGTTGCCTGATAGAATCCTTGTGCGTAAGAGCTGTTAACTGTTTTAGTAGCCCAGCCTTTTGCACATTGTCGGCATTTGATAGTTGTGCCTCCAGGTCTGACCTTTTTAACGAATCGGCAATGCGTTCAGCCGATAGCTTCCTGACCAGCATTTGCTGACTGTCCAGTTTGAGTGTTAACAGGGAGTCCGTCCTTCGTTTCGTACTATCCCGCTGCGCGAATGAAAATTGCGGATAGAACAGGGTTAAAAGAAAGAGAAAACGATAAAGATATTTCATAAGCAAGCAGGCTAATATTCGAATCTGATGATTAAAAATAAGTAATTATACTACAATAAGTCATTTTAAAGAATTATTTAACCAAAGACCGTTTTTTGATTTTGAGTTGTTGGGGTTACCATGAAAGATATTAGTAGGATACTCCGGAATGCGATTTTGAATACCAAGGAGCTTTTTAGTTAACTTTGTAGATCAAGGGTGGTCTATTCTTTTGACCGCATCGTTATCTACTTGAAAAAACAATACATGCACAAAACGCAAAGCAAGTTGGCCCGCATAAAACGTTTTCACCAATTC
>JBDSLD010000293.1:0-13417 GCA_039916545.1 Ferruginibacter sp. | reverse complement strand
AAAAGCTATTTCAAATTCCCTTCTTTTTCCCATTACCTCCGGTTTAAAGGACGGCAAAGGTAGTATTTTTAGGTTTAATTTGCGTAATAATTATAGAATATTTGCCCGGGGCCGTATGTGCACCCGCTTTTTTCCTATTTTAGAACTCATGAATAATAAAAAATATTGGCTGCTGATCGGTATGCTGGCAATTTTTGCCCTACTTATTCACTTATTTTCTTCCGGTTCTGCGAGGGTTGAAAGCTATTACTCAATGGGATTTTATCCCTATATGGGCATTTTTTTGAGATACCTTTTTGCCTGGATACCTTTTAGTTTTGGAGATATAGTGTATGGTGCGGCGGCTATTTGGTTGATAATAGGTTTGGCTAGGGGAATTAAGGCGATCTTTAAAAAACGGCCACTTTTTAAGGGTGGTGGTAGGCAGGTCCAGCGGTCGTTGATCGGTTTACTGTTTATATATGTGTTGTTCAATTTGTTTTGGGGGATCAATTACAACCGGCAGGGAATTGCCGGGCAATTAGGACTCTCCATGGAAAAATATACAGTAACTGAGTTAAAAATGCTGAACGCCTTATTGCTTCAAAAAGTAAATGCGAGCAATATTGAATTGTCACAAAAATCGCCGGGCGAAAAAACCAGCAGGGAAATATTCAAACAGTCGCAGGAAGCATATGAGGTTGTAAACAAACAATATGCGTTTTTGAACTATCACCCGGCATCTGTGAAATCCTCCCTGTGGGGATGGTTGGGCAATTATCTTGGCTTCATGGGATATTATAACCCTTTTACCGGCGAGGCGCAGGTAAATACTACTATTCCAAAATTTTTGCAGCCTTATACTACCTGTCATGAAATAGCGCACCAACTGGGTTATGCAAAAGAAAACGAGGCCAACTTTGTGGGCTACCTGGCAGCGGCATCTTCTAAAGACGCGTCTTTTCACTATTCGGTTTACCTCGATCTTTTTTTATATGCCAATCGCAATCTTTTCGAAACAGATTCCCTATCCGCCAAAACGTTTACAAAAGAACTTTCTCCGGCAGTAAAAGAGGATCTGAAGGAATGGCGACGATTTAGCCTGAGCCACAAAAACCCGGTAGAGCCCGTCGTTAGGTGGATGTACGGAAAATACCTGGAGAATAACCAGCAGCCGTCCGGCGTACTGACTTATGATGAAGTGACGGGTTTTTTGATTGCCTACTATAAAAAATACGGAAAACTATAGCCAATAGACCAGCGCTATTGGCATGGTTTTTAATAAAACCGCCATATGAAATTGATCACTTCGCTTGCTGTTCCTTTATTAGTAGGTGTCTTTGCCGGTTTGTTTACCTCGACCGGTGTAAATGGCTGGTATGCAGCGGCAGTCAAGCCTTCCTTTAATCCTCCGAATTGGGTATTTGCGCCGGTATGGACGGTCCTGTATATCATGATGGGACTTGCATGCTGGCTGGTATGGAAAGCGCAAGCCCAAAAGGAAGTAAAGCGGACCGCCCTTATTTTATTCGCGGTGCAACTGGCATTTAATTTTGCCTGGTCCTTTATCTTTTTTTATGCAAAACAACCAGGCTGGGCGTTAGTAGAAATCACGGCCATGTGGATCATGATCATGCTTACGATCGTTTGGTTTGGTAAAATTTCTCCCGGCGCGGCGTGGCTGCTGGTTCCATATATCTGGTGGGTAAGCTTTGCTGCCGTGTTAAACTTTTATATCTGGAAGCTGAATTGATTTGCCGTGTCGATTTACTTTCTTCTTTGCAGAGATGCAGGAGGAAATTATTACGGGCAAGAAAAACAGCGGTTGCATAAGTTGTTTTCTTTCGTTGACAATTGAAAATTTTAGAAGGTTGCACG
This sequence comes from Ferruginibacter sp., assembly GCA_039916545.1. Classification (GTDB taxonomy): domain Bacteria; phylum Bacteroidota; class Bacteroidia; order Chitinophagales; family Chitinophagaceae; genus Ferruginibacter. The sequence continues at coordinate 11,560 of JBDSLD010000293.1, read as the reverse complement.
GATGCCATAAAATTGACCAGCGCCCGATTAAAACGCGTTTTTCCACATCATGCTTTCCACCGGTTTATTGGGTTGTCCGCTGTATTTGGCGTCTTTTTTCTGGTTGTATTTTACTGCAATCACCCCGTCAACAGGGAAGTAAATTAGTTGGCCGATCGGCATCCCGGCATATACTCTCACGGGTTGCTTGACCGATATTTCCAAGGTCCAGTTGCCGCAAAATCCTACATCCCCCTTGCCGGCGGTCGCGTGTATGTCGATGCCAAGGCGGCCGGTGCTGGATTTACCTTCCAGGAAAGGAACGTGCGCGTGTGTTTCAGTATATTCGTCGGTGACGCCAAGGTAAAATTTGGAGGGATGCAGCAGGATGCCTTCTTCCGGTATTTCAAAATGCTCAATGGTGTTGTGTTTTTTTGCATCCAGTTCTATATCGGTATAGGTAGCCAGGTATTTACCTAAATGGACATCATAGCTATTGCTTCCCAGGCAGCGCCGGTCGTAGGGTACTATTTTAATGGTGCCGCTTTCTATTTCTTCCAGAATCCTGGTATCACTTAAGATCATGTTACTTTATTTGGTTTATTTGTAAATTAGCCGCCCGCCAATGCCGAACTGGCTAATTTAACAAATCTACAATCAAAAATCCGGAATCATTTCATGCCGCTTGTTTATCAACAAAATATCAACGCCTCGACCAAATTAGGGGTTTGGCACATCACCGAACAGGAAGCGTTTTTCCTGCAACAGGTAACCTTACAACGCGAGATCACACACCCGAATAAGCGGCTGCAGCACCTTGCCGGCAGGTATTTGCTAAAAGAATTATACCCAGATTTTCCGTACGAATTAATACGCATCGCCGATACCCGGAAGCCTTTTTTGGAAAATGAGGCATATCATTTCTCCATATCCCATTGCGGCGCATATGCAGCGGTGATGGTAAGCACGGACCACAGGGTAGGGGTGGATGTAGAATTGATCACACCCAAAGTGGATAAAGTAAAACATAAGTTTTTATCCGGGGCCGAGCAACAGTTATTGCAAGAAATACCTTTGTTCCCCTGGAAGTTTTTCAGTGAAAAATTATTAACGGCGGCATGGAGCATCAAGGAATCACTTTTTAAATGGCAGAGCCAACATGAAATAGATTTTAAAAAGCACCTGGTAATAGATCAGGTGAGCTTAGTTGACAATTCAGGAATAGCTAACTGTTCTATATTAAAAGAACAGGCCGTAAAATTGACTGTCCATTTTTTGTTTTTTAATAAGAATTGTATTTCGTGGGTGTTGAATAATTGAGTGTTAAATTAACTCCGAATCTCACAATTAGATATTAATTCTACCAGGTGGAAATGCCGCGCTGATGGTGCTGTAGAATTTTTTCTGCTACTAAAATATCGCCTCTTTGAGGCTAAAGATGGAATAGTTTGGTTGGGTGATGTTGAAGGTCAAGGTTAATTTTCAGTTCGGACTATCTTTTAATTTTGAGAATTCTGATTCAGACAATTGTAAGAATCAGAGTTCACTGAATTATTGAATTTTAAAATTATTTGCTTCAATAGCACCCATCCTGCTAATTCTTGAATTTTGAGAATTCTGATTCAGACAATTGTAGGAATCAAAATTCACAGAATCAAAGAATTCAGAATTATTTGTCAAATAGGACCCATCCTGCTAATTCTTAAATTCTGAAAATTCTGATCCAGACAAGTGTTAACCCTACAACTCAGGGCGCTGCCTCCAATAGTTTCTCATCCGTCCCATCCAGCAATGGGATATCGCCTATTGATGCGCCGGCGATGCCTTTTACTGATCCGTACATACCGCTGGTGCTCAGGAGCACTTTTTCCAATTGCTTTTCTCGTTCCTTCCAGATCTTTTCCATTTGCACCCTCTCCCTGGTAATGCCGATCTTCATGGCCATAAAGCCTTCCACGATCGCTTCAACCTGGCCGCGAAATTCGTTGCCGGTAAGGTAATTATACAACAACTGCATTTTATCTACCCTGTTTTCCCCACTTTTTTGCAGCTCAAATATCTGCAGCAGGTGACTTCTGATTAAATATGCCACGCTATTCACCTCGGTAAAATTACATAGCCATATGCCGTCTTTTTCACCGAACCTTTCCATGTCTTTGGGAAATACCTGTGTTACTAAAATGGCCACGTCCGCCTTACGGTTACGCTTGTCCGCTTTTAATTTCTCCAGCCAGTTATTGTTCCAGGTCTTGGTACGCTTGCTCTCATAAATAATTCTACCGCACTCAATGCCCAGGCTATTGCGCACCACCTGTATGCAGTCTGCGCCCTCTACGCCTTTGCCTACTTCTTCAATTAAATCAAAAGGGAAATGCTCTTTTAAAATACCCTCCAGCAATAATTCCTGTACTTCGCCCTGTCGTTGCATAGATCCCTGTTCGGCCCTCCGTTTCATTTCTTCCGCCAGCTTTCGCTGTTCCTCCAACTGCATTTGAAGCTCTTTTAATTTTAGCTGGAAGGCAGTTTCTTTAAGCGCATTTTTTTCAAGCTCCTGGCTGCGGATCTGTTCTGAAAGCGATGACCTTTCCTGTTGTAATTTTTTTTGCACCGTTAATTCTAATTCCGCTTCCTTATTTTGCAATTGCTGTTCCTTTTGCAGGAAATCAAGCTCTTTTTTCCTGGCTTCCTTTAGCTTTTCTTCATTGTCTTTATTATTGTTCTCCAGCATGCGCATCCTGTTCTCGTAATCGGAGGAGATACTTTTTCGCAGTTGTTCCTGGATCTCTGTTTCTAATTTTAACTTCTCCTGCTGTAACTTTTGTGCGAATATTTCATTCTCCCTTTTCTTCTTTTCGTCAAATTGTTGCTGCTCCTCTTCCAATTTCTTCTTGTCTTCTTCCACTTTAATTAAAGACTGGTTCAACCGTTCCTGGTATTGTTGCTGGTATTTTATTTCTATGTCAGCGGCCAGTACATTTTCCACATCAAATACATGCCCGCAATTAGGACATTTGATATCATTCGCCATTAGATTATTTTTTGTGATTTTCATTCAACCAATAAAAGATAAAAATAAATTGTTTCGCCGAGTAAACAATTATCCTTTAAAACCGGGCAGGCATTTCCTTTTACGCTCAAAAAAGTATAACTGCAATTATTATTAAAACTTACACATTGGCCACCGTCAAATGGGACCTGATTTACTCGCCTAATAATTATAAAGAAAAGTTAAATCCATTGCTAATATGTTTACGTATCTAAAAAAGAATGCTTGTAACAATGAGTTTATTTCCTGCAGGAATCGACTGTTAACCGTACTCTTTAAGAACCATACTTCTGCCTCTTACTTCTGAAACCACGGGGAAGGTGACCAATTTTTAACCCCCACCCAGCCTATACAAACACTTGTCTGCCTGCCCGGTAAACAGCCGGCGTGCATTATTCAAAAATATCATTTATTAAAAAATCATTTATGAAAAGAAAATTTTATGCTTCTTTCATGTTGTTTGTTATGGCGATACAGATAACAGCCCCGGTGTTTGCCTCCTCCCACAGGGAAGCACCGTTAATCGCCGATGACCGGGTGGCGGATAATACGGATGTATATGCATTCCGTAGCCCTGATGATCCCAATAAGATCACAATTATCGCTAACTACATACCTGGCCAGTTGCCACAGGATGGACCAAATTATCATCACTTCAGTGAAAATGTACGTTACGAGATACACATCGATAATAACATTGGCACGAAAGGGGATGACATCATTTACCGTTTTAGCTTTTCAAGGGAAAATGAAGATCCAACAACTTTCTTCAATATCAGGCTTGGAAAACAAAACCTGAAGACCACCTACAAAATGGAAAGAAGTGTAGATGGCGGTAAACATTTCCAGACTGTCGTTAACAAGGGAATTGTACCTCCTCCCAATATCGGCCCGCGTTCTATCAGTTCGCCTGTTGGTTTAAGCGCACCGGATTATAACACGCTTATGACTGCCGCGATCACCACTTCCAAAACCGGTGAAAAAGTATTTTGCGGACCTGTTGATGATCCATTTTTTGTGGACCTCGGCGGTATCTTTGACCTGGGAGACGCGCCACGCGCTTCGGGTAAACCAATTGACGGGTTAAAATGCATCAATGTATCAACCATCGCTTTGCAGATAGACATATCTACCCTGCAGAAAGATCACAAACCCGTTAGTCAATGCACCAGTATCCTGGACCCAAATTATGTAATAGGTGTTTGGGCAAGTGCAAGCCGTCAGCAGATCACCATACTGAACAATGGTAAATTACCTCATTTCAGGATGGAAAATAATGGTGATGACAACGAAGGCAGCAGCAATATCGAACAGCGTACTTCTTCTGACGATAATTTTGTAAAAGAATACCATGCAGGCCCATGGGTGCAGGTTTCAAGATTAGGTATGCCGCTAACCAATGAAGCCGTAGTACCAGTAGGTTACAAGGATCTTTGGAACTCTTTGACTCCATACCAGGACTTATCTAAGCTATCTACTTTTGGAAAGTTTTTCTACAAGCCGGAATTAGCGCTTTACATGGATGATAAATTTTATGGCGGAGCAGTTCCTTCATTTGCCCCATTGCGGATTCAAAGAAGCTCTTTAGGCGCTTTCGGATTTGGCAATGACCAGGACGGCCTGTTTGGCTTAAAAGGCAATGCAGCATTGAACGGTACAGCACTGGCAGAATCAGCTTTTGGCGGATTACTATTGCCTGCAAAAAATTCTCCCAGGTCGGTGGATCTTTGGCCGATCTTTCATACAGGTGTTCCGAATTTGGCCCCTTATCAATTGGCAACCGGCAAACCAGCAGGTAACCCATTGGCTAAAGGAAAACCGTTTATCAGCAACTTCCTTCCCAACGGAGGTGATATGTTAAGGCTGAATATGGCGGTGCCTCCTACACCACGTGACAGCAAAAATTTCAGTTCTTTAGGTTTGGTACAGGCAGCTGTAACCGGTTTAACCGACCCTGCTTATGCTAATACCGGCATCCAGAACATTCCAAATATGGATGGTTTCCCTAATGGAAGAAGATTGGAAGATGATGTAACAAGGATTGAACTGCAGGCAGTAGGCGGCGTTGTTTTAGCAGCGATCGGCTTGTGGTACGATGATTATACGGTAGGCGGCAGCCCGGTAACGGCCCAGCTTGGAAAAGTGCTTAGCTATACTACCGGTGTTGAGAAGAATGATGCTCCGTTTACGAAATCATTCCCTTACATGGCAACTCCATGGGCAGGGTCGCATGTATGTGATTGCGGCGATGGCCCGGTTACACCGAATTCACCAAAAATGGGACCGATGGTCTTCCAATCACTGGATATCGCGACTCCCGTAGTAATTGCTACTACGTCGCCTAATCCTTTTGTTGGTACCAATACTATCCGGTATCATGTAGCAGAAGCTGCGCAGATCAACATTTCATTGTACGATGTAGAAGGGCACCAGGTTAAAGTAATGGTCAACAAAATGCTAAAACCAGGCACTTACAACGAAAGCTGGAACGGTGATGGTTTGATTAAAGGTGTTTACTTTATCAAGATCGTGAAAGATGGCGTGGTTAAGCAAAACCTGCGTGTGGTTAAAGGATAATTGACAAATGAATAAATGAATTAAATAAGTCCGCAGTTAGCTGCGGACTTATTTTTCCAAATTGCTTTACCTTAAAAATATACCGGTACAAATTTATTTTCCGGGGCGTCGAGGGATATTTTATAACTCATCGGTCGCCTTTTTTAAATGCACATAACATGAAAAAAAATACACTTTATATTGCATTACTGGTTGTCTTTATCGGCGCCATTGGTTTTGTGATCATAAAATTCCGTGGCGATGAGGTGAAGAAAAAAGCAACCGCCTACCAGCTGCTTGAAAGGAAAGGGGCCATGGCTAAAACGGGAGAGTGGGCCACTACTCAAACAAATGCGGCCAAATTATCAGCTGCTCTAAAGGCCAACCCGGCTGATACCAAATCGAAGATTGCGCTAGCTAATTTATTTATACTGGAAGCAAGGGCCACGGGCAATTACCAGTATTACGACAAGGCGGCAATGAAATATGTAAATGATATATTGGAAAAAGAGCCGGACAATTTTGAAGCATTGGCTTTAAAATCATTATTGTACCTTTCGCAGCATCATTTTGCGGATGGTTTGGCGATGGGAGAAAAAGCTGAAAAAATAAATCCGTACAATGCATTTTTATACGGAATTTTGGTTGACGGGCATGTTGAAATGGGAAATTATGATTCTGCAGTAATAAGCGCTGAAAAGATGATGTCGATCAGGCCGGATCTCCGTTCTTATGCAAGGGCATCTTATCTGCGAGAGATCCATGGAGATTATCCCGGTGCTATTGAAGCTATGAAACTGGCAGTGGAAGCAGGTTCCGTGGGGGATGAATCAACAGAATGGTCAAGGGTTCAACTGGGACATTTGTATGAAAACACCGGGGATTTGAAAAGTGCGGAAATGCACTATATCATTGCCTTAACCGAGCGGCCTGGTTATGTTCATGCAATTGCCGGCCTGGGAAGGATCGCACTGGCAACAAAAGATTATAGTAAGGCAATTCAATATTATGAGCAGGCGGATTCGCTGGCGAGTGATTTTTCTTTTAAGGAAGAATTGGTAGATGTGTACCAACTGGCCGGTCAGAAAGATAAGGCTGTTGCAGCCTCTAAATTGGTGATCGATGAAATGACTAAAAATTCGGCTGGTGCCGCAACGGATGAAAATATTGGCCATTACTCCGACAGGGAACTGGCCTATGCATATTTAAAGACCAGTGATTACGGAAAGGCACTGGAGCATGCGCTGGCGGAATATAACCGTCGGCCAAAAAATATTGATGTGAATGAAACGCTGGCCTGGGTTTATTATCAAAAAGGAGATGCGGAGAAAGCACTTCCTTATATGAAAGTAGCCTTAAGGACAGGAAGCAAAAACCCTGTTTTGCTTTGCAGGGCCGGTTTAATTTTTAAGAAGGCAGGGGATAAGGCAAAGGCAAAGGAATGCCTGGAACTGGCATTAAAGAACAATCCCAATATACCCGAAGGGTTAAAATTAAGCAGTGAGCATGAACTTAAAGAAATATAAGATTGGAAGCGATATTTTTACGCACCGTAGATTGCAGGGCAATTCGTTCAAAAAAATAGGCCTGCTGGCTATCCTGCTTTTCTCAATACAGTTTCTTTCTGCCCATAGCATTAATTACGCGCTGCAGGATGCGCCCACAGATCAAGTGGTATGGTTTTACGGAAAACTAGGTTTTGCACATATTATTCCTGCGGGCATCGACCATATTTTGTTTGTGATCGGTTTGTGTTTATTAAGTACGAATATTAAGACGATCCTTTGGCAGGCGACTGCTTTTACCGTTGCTCATTCAATTACTCTGGCGCTAAGTATGAAAAGTATCATTGTAGCGCCGGGGGCGATCGTTGAGCCGATCATTGCTTTATCAATCGTATTTGTAGCGGTAGAAAACATGTTGCTGACGGAATTAAAACCCTGGCGCGTGGCGGTGGTATTTATGTTCGGGTTGATACACGGTATGGGCTTTGCCAGTGCGCTTAATGAAATTGGGTTGCCGGCGGGTAAATTTTACACTTCGGTACTCGCATTTAATATTGGCGTTGAGTTGGGGCAGATTGCCGTGATCACGGCGATGTTTGGATGTATTATTATTCCATTGCGCAATAAGACCTGGTACCGAAAAGGGATCGTGTTTCCCTTATCCGCTTTTATTGCGTTTGTGGCCTCCTGGTGGACGATACAACGGATTTTTTTTACCGGCTGATATTTCCGCCGTTTTAATAATATTTGGAAAAAATAAAACCCGCTGTAGTAGCGGGTTTTTAGTGCGGCAAAGGAGATTCGAACTCCCACACCCTTTCGGGCGCTACCACCTCAAAGTAGTGCGTCTACCAATTTCGCCATCGCCGCAAATAAAACCGGTTGATTACCGGGAGATAAAAAACTCATGAGGACTGCAAATGTAAAAACTTTACTGTAATAAAAATCAAAATGGAGATCGGGGTTGCTAACTTGCCTGATTTCCCTTTGGAACCAGGTTTTTACGAATAAATTTTTATCGGCCGCTAAATTGTCCAAAATGCCAGAGAATTCCGCATGGGTCATGCAGGAAGCATTCTCTTCCCCAATCATGGTTTTGAATCGGGGTTAGTTTTACGCCTTTGTATTTGGTTGGCAGGTCCAGCGCCACTAATTTGTCCCAATAACGATCAACATCATCCACTTCTAAAAAGATCATTGTATTGTCGATCCAGTCTTTGACATAAGCATCCTGCAAATAAAATCCGACCTGGTCTGTTATAAACAGGGACATGTTGGGAAATAAGACACGTTCTTCGAAACCCAGGTCACGATAAAAACTTCTTGACAGTTCAAAGTTTTGTGATCCGATGAATGGCCGGATTGATATGGCTTTGCTCATTGTTTTACTTTAATTGTTGCTAAAATTAATGTACTTTGTTAATGTAGAAAATAAAATTCACTTGGCCGTTTAATGATTACCGTTGGTGGTTTGAGCTGTTAAGTCGATAACCGGTTAGCAAGCATCGCATAATTCCTATTTTTTCAAGATGATCCGGAAAGTAGTTCCTTTCCCCGGCTCGGAATTTTTTACGAATAGTTCGCCTTTGTGGTATTGTTCGATGATTCTTTTTGATAAGCTTAAACCTAATCCCCACCCGCGTTTTTTTGTTGTAAAGCCTGGTTTAAAAATATTGACCAGGTTTTGTTTGCTGATGCCTTTTCCCGAATCCGCTACGTCTATCACTACCTCCGTGTTTTCATCTTTTATTTTGACCTGGATACTCCCTTTTCCTTCCATTGCATCGAGGGCGTTTTTTAACAGGTTTTCTATTACCCAATCAAATAAAGGGCCGTTAATCATCGCAAAGACCTCCGTTTCATCAAAGCTGTAGATACTGAAACTGACATTTTCCGATGCCCGCCTTTTTATATAGGCGACCATATTTTCTATTTGTTCAATTACATTGCCAGGCTCCAGTTGCGGCGTGCTGCCTATTTTGCCGAAGCGGTCGCTTACCAGTTTTAACCGGTCCACATCCTTGATCATCTCCAAAGCGATCTTTTCACTGCCGGGTGTTTCCTTTAAAAGTTCCACCCAACCCTGCAGGGAGGAGAGGGGGGTACCTAACTGGTGGGCCGTCTCTTTCGCCATGCCCGCCCATACCTGGTTTTGCGTTGATTTATTTCTTAGTGTAATGGCGATCAGCGTAATGACGATAAAAAGCGCCACGATCAGCAATTGTATCAGCGGGTAATACCTCACTTCTTTTAGCAGGGCAGAATCACCGAAATAATATTTGTTCACGATGAGCGGGTCCTTATTTACTTCCACGACGATCGCATCGTTCTGGCTCTTAAACTCCTTTACTTTTTTGCGTAAGTAACCGCTGTCCCTTTTTAATTCCAGGGTATCGAGGTTTAGTCCCTGCCCCGATGGGTTATCGTGTTCATCGGTTTCTATGATGGGGATAGAGGTGTTGCGGGAGGTGATGGCATTGGTAAGATCGAGTGCCACCTGTTCGGTTGCTTCGGCCCTTGTTTTTAAGGATTGCACCCATACATCTACTTTTTCCCGCTCATCTTCCGCGATCTTTTTCGACAGGTAATTGGAGTAAAAGATCGTGCCTGTCACAATTGCAATGGCAACGATCGCGAGTGCTGTCCGCCAGTTAAATAATTGTGTGATCATTTTATCAAATGTAAATTAAGAAATAAGAATGGAGAAAAAAGAATCGAGTATGTTTGTGTAAATGGGCGTGCTGAAATTTACTGTGCAGTACGGATCCTGGTGATGGATAGTGCGCCCCTGCAAAACGTAATTAAAGCTAAATAGTAGTACAAACGATGAACGGATTGCGACGCAACGATGCTGAAGCGCTTGACAAAGCTGGTATTCAAACTGCGCCGCTGGTATCGATCGTTATTTTGAACTGGAACGGAAAAGAATTCTTGGACAAATTTCTCCCTTTTGTTATCGGATCCACTTATGCCAATAAGCGGGTGATCGTTGCTGATAATGCTTCTACTGATGGTTCCGTCGTTTTTTTGCAACAACGTTTTCCTGGTGTTGAGGTACTTGTTAATTCAAGCAATGAAGGATTTGCGAAAGGATACAATACTGCCCTGGCGCAGATAAAAAGTGATTATTACGTGTTGCTGAACAGCGACGTGGAAGTGGCGCCCGGGTGGATAGAGCCGATAATCGCTTCAATGGAAAGTGATCGGCTGATCGCTGCCTGCCAGCCGAAAATACGGGCCTATAACAACCGGCAGTCTTTTGAGTATGCCGGTGCATGTGGGGGTTGGCTGGATCAACTTGGTTACCCGTTTGCAAGGGGAAGAATATTTGATGAGGTTGAAGAAGATAAGGGCCAGTATGATGATGCGCAGCATTGTTTTTGGGCAACCGGTGCTGCCCTGTTTGTAAGGTCGGACACCTTTCACGAGGTAGGCGGCCTGGACGGCTATTTTTTTGCGCACCAGGAAGAAATCGATCTTTGCTGGCGCCTGCAACTGGCGGGCCACAAAGTTTATGTGCAGCCCGCCTCTGTGGTGTATCATGTAGGCGGCGGCACCTTGTCCAAAGAGAATAACCTGAAGACCTATCTTAATTTCAGGAACAACTTAATAATGCTGGCAAAGAACCTGCCTGGCGGCGTGGTACTGAGGACAATTATAATACGGATAATATTGGATATGGTGGCAGGATGGAAAGCTTTATTGACCGGCCGGGGCGGCTTTTTTGGGGCGATATTAAAGGCGCATGTTTCTTTTTTTAAATGGCTGTTATTCGACCAGGGGAAGTCGGTTTTTCCCGTGTCACGGAAGGGAAAATTAAATGGTTGGTATGCAGCATCTTTGGTTTGGCAACATTTTGTAAAAAAGAAAAATGTGTTTTCAGAAATTGTTAAGAACAAATAATTTTTTTTGAACCACTTTACTTATTTTTGTCCGCGCAAACAGCTTATTATGGAATATCAAGTGATCGACAATAAAGACAAGGATTTTGCTCACAACTGGGTATCATCTTCCCGTTTTCTCTGGTTTTGCCAGGTATTTTTGGTGGTTGCTTTTATATTAGGCGGCTGCATGAGTATGTACAGCCATCGCTACAAGGGAAAACCGGAAGTAAAGGTGCCGGAAAACACGTTGTACAACCCCCAATACAAATAAAAATTTTGTAGTACAAATACAAACCTTATTTTTGCCCCCCGAATGAATTTGTTGGGCGGGTGATCAGGAGGAAACAGATCTTTTTTTAATGCGAAAGTAGCTCATTTGGTAGAGCACGACCTTGCCAAGGTCGGGGTGGCCGGTTCGAGCCCGGTCTTTCGCTCATAGCTTCAAAGCAGATAGCTTTTGTTATCTGCTTTTTTTTTCTACCGCCGGCAAGGAGCTTACCGCCGGCAAAGTTACACTCGGGTGGTGGAACTGGTAGACACGCAGGACTTAAAATCCTGTTCGCCGTAAGGCGAGTGTGGGTTCAACTCCC
>JBDSLD010000292.1:0-30104 GCA_039916545.1 Ferruginibacter sp. | reverse complement strand
CAGATGACCTGCTGAATCCAGAAATGATCGCTATTCAAATGGAGAGCCTAAATGGTTCTGCTGAATACATTGGATACGGTGAATGGGCCCGCTTTTACAATGATCGATATCAACTGGCGGACTTCACCCCATTGCATTACTGGAAAGATATGCCGCCGCTTGATTTTATAACGGCCAGCGATGTTGGCGTAATGCTCCAGTGCGGTAGCATGCTGGTACCACGAAAGCTAATTGAGAAAGCTGGTTTATGGGATGAAAGGCTAATTCTTTTCAACGACACGGAATTTTACAACAGAATAATATTGGCATCAAAAGGTGTAAAGTTTACACGCGGGGCTAAATTATACTATCGTTCCGGGCAAGGTGGCAGCATTTCCGCGCAACGTAGCAGGAGGTTTTTCGAATCCACTTTTTTAGCAACTTGTTTGATGGCGGAACAATTATTAGCGGTAGAGGATTCTTTCCGGGTTCGGAATCTTTTATCGAACATGTTTCAATATCGGTATTACGACATGTATCCAAATTTTAATGATCTTGGAAAAAAGCACGAGGAAATGATCCATTTTTATGGCAGTGTTTCTGTAAAGCCCGATGGAGGAAGAGTTTTTAAGTTACTCCTGAAGGTCATGAACTGGAAAAAAGCCAAAGCAATACAATCCCTATTTTATAAGATGGGATATTTAAAACTGATAAATAGAAATAATTAGCAGCCTCAAGATGCAGTGAATATGTTAAAGATTGAAGTTGTAAATAAAGATGAAAAATAATGCGATGATACAACCCTCAGAAAAACTGGTACAGGAAATTCTTTCCACCAAACAAATTAAAGATTCGGCTGGAAAAATACACCAGCTTGATTCAAATATTGACCTGGAAGAAGGTCATTTTCTGCAAAAAATAATTCAACAAAATTCCTATAAAAAGTCAATTGAAATTGGATGTGCTTATGGAATATCATCGTTATTTATATGTAGTGCAATACAAACCCAAAATGGATCACATGTTATCATTGATCCTTTCCAGGCTTCACAATGGAGCAATATTGGCATCCACCAGCTAGAAAAATCGGGATTTCATAATTTTCAGTTAATTGAAAAAGTATCAGAACTTGCGCTACCAGAACTTTTGCAGACGGGCGAAACCTTCGATTTTGCCTTTATCGACGGCTGGCATACATTTGATCATACATTGCTGGATATGTACTATCTCAACCGCTTATTGAAAGTAGGTGGAACCATGGTTATTGATGATGTTGGCATGCAGGGGGTAGAAAAAGCCGTAAACTATTTTTTAAATTACCAGGCATATGAATTTGCCGGCGGGGTGAGTCTAAACCAATCACCAGGCAGGAACCGGTTTGATAAATATATGATCAAGCCTTTAAGACATTTAGTTAAGTTACTTCCACCGAAAGTAAGAGAAGAAATTTTCTCCGGAAAGATTGTGCGAAAACCAGTTTCCGGATACTCCATGGTTGCTTTAAAAAAAATTACAGCAGATGACAGGCCATGGAACTGGTACACACCATTTTGATTCTCTGAAGCTCAATTTCTGAAAAAGATACTATTTATCACTACAAACAGCCTTGCTACAAATCCCCGCCTTTTTAAGGAGGCAGAACTGGCTTTAGCAAAAGGTTATTCAATTGAAATAATTTGTTTCGAATTTAACAATTGGAGTAAGGAGATCAACGAAGAACTGAAGAAGCGATTCGGCCATCTCAATATTATATCTATACCTGCCGGCCGAAGGCCATTTTTTTCCTGGGCATTCTCGGTTGCAACTGAAATCGGATTGCGAATGGTAGGTAATTTCCTTCCATTGTCTCTTCCGGCTTTATCACAGGCCGTATCCAGGAGAAGCAGCTTGATAATAAAGGCGCTTCAAAAAGTAAAGAACCCAGATTGGGTGATAGGCCACAATCCCGGAGCATTATGGCCCGCTTTAAAGGCGGCAAAAAGGTTCAATTGTAATGTTGGCTTCGACGTAGAGGATTATCATCCGGGCGAAGGCAACAATCAAAAATTGCAGGCCCTTACCAGTAAATTAATGTTGAGCTTATTGCCAGGATGTAATTATGTTTCATTTGCCGCGCCGCTCATAATGCAGAAGTTGGAGCAGGAGATAACCGGTAATACTTCTAACTGGTTTACAGTGATGAATTATTTTCCTGTTTTAGAGTTTCAGGAGCCCAGCCTAAACCATTCAGAAAAAATAACATTGGTTTGGTTCTCACAAAACATAAGTGCTGGCCGTGGGCTCGAGCTGGTTCTACCATTTATAAAGCAGCACAATAGTATCATGGAGTTGCACCTGATAGGTAATCCTGATCAGGCTTTTTTTGAAGGCCATCTTAAGGGAAATGCAAATATAGTTTTGCATGCACCGGTAAGTCAGCAAGAATTACATCAATTGCTGGGAAAATTTGACATTGGTTTGGCATTGGATATCCCTGTGGATGTAAACAGGGACCTTGTAATTACCAATAAAATACTCGCCTACCTGCAAGCCGGACTTTATGTTGTAGCATCCAATACAGCCGCTCAGGGGTCTTTTTTAAACGATTACCCTGAACATGGAGTATGCTTCAACTACCAGACGAACGATTCAGGAAATGTACTTCAGGATGTCATACAACAAATAGCTGTTATCAGGGATGGTAAAGTTGCGCGCTATAAAAGTTTCAAAAATAACAACTGGGAAATGACCTCGTTAAAGTTGCTCTCTCACTGGGATAACTAAAGTGAAAAAGATACTGATATTATACCCACACTTTCCGCCTTCCAATCTTGCCGGCGTACACAGGCCAAGGTTATTTGCACAGCATCTTCCATCCTTTGGTTGGGAACCGGTTATTTTAACGGTGCATGAAAATTATTATGAAGAAGCGCTGGATTGGAACCTGCACAAGTTATTGCCCGAAGGCTTAAGAATTGAAAAAGTAGATGCTTTTAACACCACCAGGCCGAGAATTGTCGGTGATATTGGACTAAGGGCATTTTTTCAGTTATACAAAAGAGCCAAGAAGCTCATCCAAACAGACGATTTTGATTTTTTATACCTTCCTATTCCTTCGTTTTATTGTGCTTTATTGGGGCGTTGGTTGCATAGCACTACCGGTATAAAATATGGAATAGATTATATTGACCCCTGGGTACACCATTTCCCGGGTAGTGATAAGGTATTTTCCCGGCACTGGTTAAGTACTAAAATAGCTAGATTTTTGGAACCAATTGCTGTCAAAAAAGCATCGTTGATTACAGGTGTCGCTGAAGGATATTACAAGGACGTACTGTCGAGAAATCCACATTTAAAAAACCAGGCAGTAGTTGGCGCAATGCCTTATGGCGGAGAAATCACGGATCACTCCCTGGTGGCCCAATTGAATATTAAAGCTTACCTGTTTCAAAAAAAGTCAGGTAAGCTTCAAATAGTATATGCCGGGGCAATGCTGCCAAAAGCTTACAAGCCGTTGGAGGCTATTTTTCAGTGTATGCAGCAAGAACCAGGTTGTTTTAAAAATGTTGAATTTCATTTCATCGGTACCGGTCATTTAGCTAATGGCATCGACAATTATAATATAAAACCATTGGCTATTCAATACGGCCTGTGGGAAACGATCGTGTATGAATATCCGAAGCGCATACCCTACTTAGATGTGCTGGTACATCTTGACCAAGCCGATGGTATATTTATACTGGGTAGTACAGAACCTCATTACACACCAAGTAAAACTTACCAGGCTGTATTGGCTAAAAAGGCGGTGTTGGCAGTATTGCATGTAGCCAGCACAGGTATCAACGTACTTCAGAAATCAAAGGCCGGCATTGTATTAGATTTTGATGGGGAAGAGGGCATTGAAAAGATAAAACAAGATTTTACCGGGACATTCTTAACTTATAAATCATTTGCCCAATCGTTTAACTCCACCGATGTAGATTTGAATGTGTTTCGGGAATATTCGGCAAGCAAGGTTACCGGGAAATTAGCTTTGCTGCTTGAGCAGGCAACAGGTTGATAAACAGCCCAAAATATACAATAACAACTTTGCCTTTTTAAGGCAATTATTTGCATTTTGTCATTACCAATTCCGATCATTCTTATATACAAATGAAAAAATTACAATTACTTCTTAATAAACAAAAGGTTTTAAGACTTCACTACCGAAAAATGGGGTTGATAAATTTGACAAATTACATTGTCCAGCGAATAAGAAAGCCAAAAAATTCGGAGTTGAAAGTATCAATGCCGGGATATACTCACCCCCTATATTTACGAAATACTCCAAGTGATACCCAAATATTCACACAGATATTTTTGCGGGAAGAATTGAAATTTAAATTGGACCACATTCCGGAAACGATCATTGATGGAGGGGCAAATATCGGAATGGCAACAACATACCTGCACAATCGCTATCCTGCCGCAAAAATATTTTCTATAGAGCCAGATAGCTCGAATTTTGAACTTTTAAAAAAAAACACAAAGCATTTTCCATCAATAATTTGTTACAATAATGCAATATGGAACAAATCGACATTCCTGCAAATTATTAATGCGGATGCAGGTAATGAATCTTTTATTGTCAATGAAATCGATGGCCTCAGTACAGATTCATTGTTAAAAGGGATCACTTTGGGTGAGATTATAGATGAGCACAATCTTGCCACAATAGATTTGGTAAAACTTGATATCGAGGGCAGTGAAACCGAAGTATTTAAAACTGGCTTTTGTGGATGGCTTAATAAAGTCAATAATTTACTGGTGGAAACACATAATTGGATTAACCCGGCAAGTGAGTCAACAGTATTGGAGGCCATGCAAAAGTTCAGGTTTGTTGGGATGCAGGGCGAATATCATTTCTTTACAAAAGCTCGGGTAAAATAGAATGCTAGGATTTATTGTACCGATTAAATCCCTGGCAGTTTCTAAAGACTGGAATTATGATAATAAACTCCTGGAAAGAACCTGTAAGTCCATTTGTGCTCAAACAGATCAGGATTTCAAGCTCGTCATTGTTCACAAAGAAAAACCGGTCATTGATTTTGACCATCCCAACCTTGTCTATCTTAACTATGATTTCCCGATATTACCCTATACAGACATGGAAGATTTTGATTCTTACGTCACGCTTTATTACAAAAAGGATTATGCGGAAAAAATGATGGACAAGGGGCGGAAGATAATGTTTGGATGCAATTTAGCAAAAGAACTGGGATGCAATTATATGATCGCAATCGATAGTGATGATTTGGTATCTAATCGAATGGCAAGCTTTGTCAACAGCGCTCAATCTGCCAAAGGTGCGGGCTGGCGGATAAACAAAGGGTATGTGCATGAAGAGAACAGCTCCCTGGTACTTTTAAATAATAAAATATATGGCATAAATGGAAGCACGCACATTATCAGGGCAGACCTGGTATTGATACCCGATTTTACTTCAAGGAAATTCTGGGATTACAATCTGTACGAAGCACATGGTTATACTGTGGACCGAATACGGCATTTTCATGCAGAAGTAATGGCAGAATATAATGAGTGTGGTATTATGTATATCATTCATAAGAATAATTTTTCCAATGTCAAAAAAATTATATTTGGATTTAGCGTTAAAAATATTTTGAAAAAATGCCTGATGGCGAAGTTTTTAACCAGGGGAATAAGGTCGGAATATGGTTTGTATAAACTTAAAAATTAACAGGTAGTAGTTCGGGAGTGATAGGTATTAGCGATATGGTAGAAATTGTCTGCCAGTCTTCCGGTGGGCTTTAAATAGTAAATATCATTTTTGTCCGACTATCATTTTTGCTATCGCTTAAAACTGTTGCCATTAAAGATTTCTAAGTCTCTCTGTCTCCTGCGAGGGCCTGTACCGATCTTTCTGAAGTTCGGAATAGAGTTGCTGACAGCCAAGATTTCACCGATTTAATCGGACAACAATAGTTATATATGTATTATTCAATATTGAAGTTTTATAGAAAACTGCCGCTATTCAAAGGGAAGTTCCGGTTAGGACATATGCTGTTTAAAAAGCTGATTAATAAGGATGAATCAATCAGCTTTCGTGCACATGATAATATAATTTATCAAATCCCCAATACCAAAGAAAATATTGGCAAAGAACTATTGATCAATGGCAGGTATGAAAGTGAGATTGTCAGTTTTCTAAAAAAAATTGTAAATGATGGTGCTGTGTATTTTGACATCGGCGCAAATATCGGTACGATTGGTCTGCCAGTGATAATGAAAAGGTCGAACGTCCGATATTATGGCTTTGAGGCTTCGCCCGTTGTTTTCAAATACCTGCAGGCTAATTTCAAGGCCAACTGCATTACAAACTATCATTTATACAACAACCTCGTACATTCAGATGACAACCAGTCCATGAAATTTTACCAGGCCGAATTATATGGCAAGAGTTCGTTGGCCCCCACTTATAGCCAGGATTATGTTTTTGTCAATTCTGTTTCCCTCGACGGTTTTTGTAAGGCACATAATATTTTTCACGTCGATGTAATAAAAATTGATGTGCAGGGTTTCGAACTCAATGTTTTTCAGGGAATGAGAGAGTTGTTATTGAACAGGCAGGTGGCTCATATTTTGTTTGAGTTCGAAGGATGGGCGGAAGAGCAGGCCAGGCTACCAATTGCCGCGGCTCAGGAGTACTTACTGAGTTTGAATTACGAGCTTTTTGATCTTGAAGGAAACAAAATAGCTGGTATTTTAACAACCGGAAGTAATATGATCTGGGCAAAACCTGCTTCACTAAAATAGAAGCGTTTGAAAAAGTTAGCCATCATAACCACCCATCCTATACAATACAACGCTCCCTGGTTCAAGTTATTGGCCCAGCGCAAAATCATTGAAATCAAGGTTTTTTATACCTGGAGCCAGGTTGAAAATGGAACAAAATATGATCCCGGTTTCGGCACGCATGTAAAATGGGATATTCCATTGTTAGAAGGCTATGATTATTCTTTTGTAAAAAATGTAGCCTCCCAGCCCGGTTCTCATCATTTTCAGGGCATCAATAATCCAACACTGATAAAAGAAATTGAAACGTACGACCCGGCTGCAATTTTAATTTTTGGCTGGTGTTTTAACAGCCATTTAAAAGTATTGCGTTTCTTTAAAGGTAAAAAAAAGATACTATTTCGTGGAGATTCTACGTTGCTCAATGAGCCAGCCGGTGTTAATGTAAAGAAATTGCTAAGAAGAGTATTCTTAAAATGGGTTTATCGCTGCGTGGATGCCGCTCTTTACGTGGGAACAGCCAATCAACAATATTATTTGGCGCATGGATTGACAAAGGAACAGCTGGTTTTTGCACCGCATGCCATAGACAATGACCGGTTTAAGAAAGGCATAGAAAATGAAAGAGATACCCTGGGCATACCCAAAGACGCAATAGTTTTTATCTTTACCGGAAAGTTCGAAACGATCAAAGACCCCGATTTGTTACTGGAGGCTTTTATAAGTTTGAAAAATGAAAATGCGCATTTATTACTGGTAGGTAACGGCGAATTGGAAAATGGCTTGCGGGCTAAAGCGGGGCAACAAGCCGTGGCAATCAGTAACCGAATCCATTTTATGAGTTTTCAAAATCAGGTGAGGATGCCTGCTATTTATAGAACCGGAGACATATTCGTATTGCCTTCCCGCAGTGAAACCTGGGGGCTTTCCGTGAACGAGGCAATGGCTTGTTCTAAAGCTGTGCTGGTGAGCGATAGATGTGGATGTAAGAATGATTTGGTTAAGGAGGGAGTAAATGGATTTGTCTTTAATAGTAGAGACAGCAATGACCTGGCAAGAAAATTAAATGATTTTTTAAAAAAACCTGGGCAAATTGATTCAATGGGTGCCAGGTCTTTTGAGCTCATTCAGTCTTGGCGATTCGAGAAAATTTGCATGGCGATAGAAGAATCAGTAAGGGAAGTTACAAACCCCTGATCAACAGTATAACTACATGAAACAGGGAGTAGTTTTTAACGTGGTATAGACAGGAAAGGGCCCACAAGGCTTAAAATTTGGACGTGATTTTTTTATTGTATTAGGAAGTTCATTTTCAAGCTAACTTGACGGAGCTACTTACAAATAATCTGTCAATAGGTGTTAAGTTTTACATTTTTAGTTGTTAATGTTACTATAATCTACGGATTGAGGAGGTTTAAGATCACCCTACATGCAAGGAAATTAAAAGTATAATTATTGAAGACACTCTTTAATACAAGTTTTAGCTGGCCATTTTTTTTAGGGACTGCAGTAGTAATGCGGATCATGTTTATAGAAATGAACTGGCCGTCTTATTTTGCGCTCCTTTTATCCCTGCACCAGTTTATGCTGCTATTTAATTCTATAGGCCATGTAATACCTATCCGATACTTGTTTGGTGCTTTTATGTGCATGCAATTTTTTATAGGACCTACCCTTGCCTATAATGGATTAGATCAGTACCAATACATACACTATAAAATGAAAATACCCGAGGGTGAATATTTTACTTATGCGATCCCGGCGGTATTGTCATTTATTACAGGCCTTCACCTGTTTGCCGGTAAATTGAATGGTGAAATAATTGACGAAGAGAAGATCAAAGTATTCGTAAGGGGGCATTTGCAATTGCCCTATTGGTTTATGGGCATCGGTTTTATCGCTAGTGTTGTAGCCAGTTTTTTTGGTTCGGATCTGGCATTTGTATTTTACCTCTTAGGCAGCTTCAAATTCATAGGGCTATTCCTTTTAATTATCGGTAGTAACGAATTAAAGATATTGCCACTGACTGTGGTAATTGGCTCTATTGTTGGATCCTCTCTCAATGAAGGGATGTTTCATGATCTGCTTACCTGGATCATTTTTATCGGTTCAGTTTTCGCCATTAAATATAAATTTGGCTTTAATCTAAAATTGATCGGGTGCATCCTTTTTATTTTTGTGGCTGTCACCATCCAGGTAATGAAATCCAGTTATCGCACTGCTACTGGTTCTGGCCGGGAGGAAGCGGGTGTAGAAACTTTTTCAAAATTGTATCAGGAGGAAAACAAGGATAAAAGCCTTTTTAGCTTTGAAAGCCTTGCTCCTGCAAATGTGAGGATCAACCAGGGTTTTATCATTACCAATATAATGGAACGCGTACCCGCATCAGAACCTTTTTCAAATGGCGAAGAGATGTACCAAATATTTGAAGCCGGAATTTTACCACGAATACTTGCACCCAATAAATTAAATGCCGGTGACAGAACTATATTTACGAAATATTCGGGTATACGTCTTCGCGCAGGCACTTCCATGGGATTAAGCTCGCTGGGCGATGCGTACATTAATTGGGGTATGATTGGTGGCTGTTTTTTTATGTTTTTCTTAGGATTGATGTACAGTTATATCCTGCGCATATTGTATCAGAAATCCGAAATTTATCCTGTGCTGATATTATTCGCGCCCCTGATCTTTTATTATCCAATTCGCCCCGACTGTGAGCTGCAGACCATCCTGGGTCATTTGTTCAAATCCTGCTTTTTAGTGTATGTAATGATCATGTTCTTTAAGAGTACTTTCCGTGTAAACGATCTTCAAACCCAGCCAAGAAACTTAAATCTTCGTCCCAGTTTTTAAAACCAACCTGAAACTTGATACCAAAGAATCCCTACCTTTTATACCTGGTTAAATTCATAGGGGCCTTTTGCATCCTTTATTTTGGCACCAAAGCCATCATCGGACTTGCTGCACCTGGACACTATTACAGCGAATTTGTACACAGCTATCTCAACTATCCTGCATTATTAAGGAAAACTTTATTGTATGGTGCTAAAACAATGTTATTAGTTGTTGGATATCAGTCCTATACACCTGACACGTATCATCTGCAACTGGTCGGAGGAAGAAGCGTTCGCATGGTCTATTCCTGCCTGGGCATTGGTATACTAAGCTTTTGGACGGCTTTTATATTTGCAAACAAAGGCAGTTTTAAGAAAAAGCTGGTTTGGATAACCGGCGGTCTATTATTGATCTGGCTGATCAATATCACGCGGGTTGCCTTATTCCTGCTGTCGTTCAATAAAAAATTATATATGCCATTCAAGATGGATAATCATACTTTTTTTAATATAGGAGCCTACATCGCTATATTTATTATGATTTGGCGCTATGACAGGTACACAAAAAGCAAGCTGCAGACAGCCAATGGCAGGTCTTAAAAAGTTGTTGATAATCGTCGATTGGTTTGTCCCTGGCTTTAAGGCCGGCGGCCCCATCCAGTCTTGTGTAAATATTTGTATTGCCCTAAAAAATGAGTATGATATTTATGTGCTTACGACAGATACGGACCATGGAGAAACGGCACCCTATGAAAACATTATCTCAGATAAATGGATAGATAATGACGCATTAGGCGTCTATATTTTCTATATGAAATTTAAGGGGTTAAAGCCTGCACATCTCGCTGCCCAAATTGCTTTTTTAGATGCAGATATTATTTACCTCAATCATTTATTTGCCCCTTTGTTTGTGGTTTACCCGCTATGGTTGAAATTTAGTGGTAAGATCCGGGGAAAAGTAGTTGTTAGTCCGAGAGGCGCATTGTATGATAGCGCGCTTTCTTTAAAAAGCTATAAGAAAAAGCCAATGTTAAAGGTGTACAGGTGGATGGGTATTCATCACCAGGTTACTTTTCACGCGACTAATAAAAGAGAACAGGAGGCTATCGCAAAATATTTTTCTGGAAGTGAGATCATTGTTGCCGATAATTTACCAGATAGCAACCAGCAGGCGTTTAGCACTTGCACTAAAGAAGCCGGCAAGCTAAATTGTATTTTTATCGCCAGGATCGTACCGATAAAAAATTTATTGTATTTGTTGGAGATTTTGAAAAAGATTAGTGAGCAGGTCACCTTAACGGTGGTTGGTCCTGTCGAAAATGAAGTTTACTGGGAAGAATGTAAAGTTGCCATTACACAAATGCCCGGCAATATCGCTGTGGTTTACCTTGGGGCGAAGCAAAAGGACCAGTTAGCAGGTTTAATTAAACAACAACATTTATTTGTAATGCCAACGACAGGCGAAAATTTTGGCCATTCCATTTTTGAAGCACTACTGGCCGGCAGGCCGGTGTTGATCAGCGATCAAACACCCTGGCTAAATTTGCAGGAGAAGGCTGCAGGTTGGGACCTGCCCCTGGCGGAACCCGAAAAGTTCGCAGGGGTAATAAAGGATCTGGCACACTGCGACCAGGCTCAATTTGACCACTACGCAAAAAGTTCGTGGCAGTTTGCGAATCATTTCATTAATAATAGTCTTGCCAAAGAGCAATACCTTAAACTGTTTCAATGAGTGAGTTAAAAACGGTAAACATTGCGTCTTATAAAACCACTATCCAGGTGGGCGCAGGCAAATTAAAACAGGTAAGCTGGTATTTTATAAATGTTTTATTCTTCAAAAATTCTTTTATCATCAGTCCGTCATTAAAGGTGTTTTTGTTGAGGTTGTTTGGTGCAAGTGTTGGAAAGGGGGTGAATATAAAACCTTGCGTAAATATTAAATATCCGTGGAAACTGCAAATCGGCAATTATAGCTGGCTTGGTGAAGAATTATGGATTGATAATTTATCAGATGTAATAATCGGGAACAACGTTATTTTGTCGCAGGGGGCACTAATACTCACCGGTAGCCACGATCCTTCCAAAGCGTCTTTCGATTTTACCTCTTTACCGGTGATACTGCAGGACGGATGCTGGATAGGCGCCAGGGCGGTGGTCTACGGTGGCGTCACCTGCCATTCGCATTGCATACTGGGCATCAATGCCGTGGCGGAAAGTGACTTGCAGGCTTACACGATTTACAAAGGCAACCCTGCCGTTCCGGTGCTTAAAAGAGTAATTTATTAATCAGCCCGGATGAAATTAAAGTACTTACCAGGCTTAAATTCTTTACGTTTTTTTGCAGCATTCTTTGTCGTTATTTCACATGGTAACATTTCGCTGGATAAATTGGGCATTCATCCTGCCAGCAACCTGGCGCTGCTAAACAGGGGAGGCGATGCAGTGGACTTTTTTTTCACCTTGTCGGGCTTCCTGATCACCTACCTTCTCATAAATGAGATAGATAAAACAAGCACCGTGTCTATCCGCCAGTTTTATCTACGAAGAGTGTACCGCATATGGCCTTTATATTTTTTAATAGTGGCGATCGGTTTTTTTTTACTGGGCTATGTTTATCCCAAAATTTATCACCACGCATTTTTCAATTTTTCTATTCCTGAAGGGCTGCTGATGTTTATATTTTTTGTCCCCAATTACGCAGCTAAAAACTATTTTACCGGCCTCCTGAATCCATTATGGTCCATCGGGGTGGAAGAACAATTTTATTTATTCTGGGCGCCGCTTGTAAAATATTGCCGGGGTTATTTACAATTGATGATTGGAATTTTCGTGATAATTTCCCTGCTGTTTTACACCGCTGTTTATTATCACCTATTCAATATTCCGGCTAATTGGGAAATGTTTTTACTGACTCAAAAATTTTACGCCATGGCTATTGGCAGCGCTTTTGGCTACTTGCTTTTTTACAAATATGATTGGTTCAATAAATCCATATTTGCCAGCCGGCAAATGCAACTGCTGGTACTGCTGGTTATCAGCTGGCACTACCTGGTTGGCAGTTTCATTTCCGACCTCTTGATCTTTAAAATATTGCTTGCATTTTTGTACGGTTTATTGATGATAAATATATCTGCCGCCTCCAAAAAACTGATCAAACTGGAAATGCCTTTTTTATCTTACCTGGGCGTTATATCTTTTGGCATTTACATGTACCATATGCCCGTCGATTACCTGTTGCGCACGCTTGTGCCTCGCCTGCATAATATACAATTACCTGTCAGCGTTACAATGGTAATGTATTATGTATTGCTGTTGTCCGGTACGATAATAGTGGCAGCATTTTCACACAGGTATTTTGAATCGTATTTCCTAAAACTTAAGGATAGATTGCATCCTCAGCGTAAACCCGCATAGCATGGTGGATCAAAAAATAAATCATAAATTAATAAAACAGGCCATTACCATTCGAACAGTGGAGGAGAAATTCCTATCCCTGTTCTCGGAGGGGAAGCTAAGCGGAACGGTGCATACCTGCGTTGGGCAGGAGTTTTCGGCGCTCGCTTTTGCCGGACAATTATTAAAGAAAGATTTTGTATTTAGTAATCACCGCTGCCATGGGCATTACCTGGCATTTACAAACGACACCAGGGGATTGCTGGCCGAGTTACTGGGTAAGGCTTCTGGCACCTGTGGCGGCATCGGTAGCAGCCAGCACCTGTGCAATAATAATTTCTTTTCGAATGGCATACAGGGTGGGATTACGCCAGTAGCTGCCGGGTATGCGCTGGCTAATAAAATGAAAAAAAATGGTGCCATCGGCGTTGTTTATATTGGTGACGGTACGCTGGGTGAAGGCACGCTTTACGAAACAATGAACATCCTCAGCAAATGGGAAATTCCTTTGCTGATCGTTTGCGAAAATAATTTCTATGCACAGTCGACACCCAACAGTGTAAACCTTGCCGGCGATATACAGTCCAGGGCAGCCGCCTTTGGGATAAAGACTTTTAAGGGCCATACATCAGATGCTGAAATGCTGATGGATGATGCAAAAACGGCCATTGCTTATGTCAGGGAAGAAATAAAACCCTGCTTTTTTTTAGTGGAAACCTTCCGGCTTAATCCTCATTCAAAAGGCGATGACGACCGGCACGCAGATGAAATTCACGGGTATAAAGTAAAAGACTTTATTCACATTTTTAGTAAGGAAGAGCCAGCCTACTATTCAAACTATTCAGCCGCTATCAGCAGGGAAGTGGATGCGCTGGTAGAAAATATCCTGGAAGGTCCGGCGTTGCCGATAGAAGCATATTACACAGATGAAGCTATCACTGATGATGGTCAATGGAAACAGATCAGCCAGATCAATAAGAGACAGGTGGAACTGATCAATCATTTCTTTAAAGAGGCGATCACTGAAAATGAAAAAGTAATTTTTTTAGGCGAGGATGTATTATCGCCATATGGAGGCGCATTCAAAGTGGCAAAAGACCTATCCTTTCTAAGGCCGGAACAGGTTTTTTCTACCCCGATATCGGAATCTGCCATCATGGGTATTTCAAACGGGTTGGCGCTAAATGGTTACCGTCCTTTTGCAGAGATCATGTTTGGCGATTTTATTACGCTCGCTTTTGATCAGATCGTTAACCACGCTTCCAAGTTCCACCACATGTACAATAAGAAAGTAAATTGTCCGGTAGTGGTTCGGGCGCCAATGGGTGGCAGAAGAGGATATGGTCCGACACATTCGCAAACACTGGACAAATTTTTGGTAGGCATCGATAATATAAAAACGGTGGCGCTCAATACTTTTTTTGATCCCGCGATCATTTACCAATCTATATTACAGGAAGCACACCCGGTAATTGTAATTGAAAATAAAACCGATTATGGTAAAAAGATACTGCACCACCAGGCAGCAAATTTTTCATACGAAATAAATGAGGATGCTTTTCCTGTTGTGAGGGCCAGGCCGGTAAGGTCGGTCCCAACTATCACAATTGTAGCGTATGGAGGTATGGCGGATCTCGTTAATACCATTCTAAATGATATTTTCAGGGATACAGATCTAAAACCCGAAATAATTATACCCTCGTTAATTTCGCATTTGCCGGTTAATGTGATCGTTCAATCAGTAGAAAGAACAAAGAGGTTGCTCGTTATAGAAGAAGGAAGTGCCTTTGCAGGGATAGGCGCCGAAATAATAGCCCAGGTAACCGAACAGGTAGATTTTAAAATTAAGGCTGCCAGGATAGCGGCCTTACCCGTTCCAATACCTTCGGTGAAATCGCTGGAACACATCGTTTTGCCGGACAAGGAAAGGATCATCCGGGAAATAAAAACAAAGTTTAATTAATGGCTGTTTTACAGGAAATAAAAGTGCCGCTGCTGTCTGTAAACGATACAAGTTTAACGGTCGTGGACACAGTTTTTGCGCAGGGCGCATTGGTGAAAACGGGGGACATCGTTTTGGTGCTGGAAACATCCAAGACCACTTATGATATACCGGCCGAAAATGATGGCTTTATCAATTACCTGTGCGGGCGCGGACAGGATTATGAAGTAAATGATATCATTGCAACAATTGTCAGTGAAGCAAATGAAGTGATCAAGCCGGTTAACGGAAAAATATATCGTACGGAAAGGAGGGAAGTATTGACCGGACCTGCTGTGCAATGGGAAGGAGAGTCGCTTTTCAGCGACGCTGCGATTAAATTAATTGCAGCTGCCGGTATTGAAAAATCAGCTTTTGCCGACCTTGATTTTGTCAGCAGGGAAGATGTAGAAGCAATTTTGGGAATTGAAAAGAAAGTGCCTTCCAGCAAAACAAAGGCGGCTTCTGCAACGGTATTATTACCGGTTGACGACAAGAAAGTGACCGTCGAAAAGTTATCATCCAATAAGCGACGGGAAATAGAATACCTGAGCGCTGTGCAGTCTGCAGGACTCACCAGTACCATCCATACTTTTGTGGAAACAGCCGGTATATTTGTTCATATAAATCAATCGTTGAAATTTTTAAAGAACTCTCTTTTACCGGTTATTATTTATGAAACAGCCAGGTTGCTTGAAAAATATACTTCACTAAATGCATATTTTACCGGTGACGCAACGGCCATTTATCGCCAGGTGGACATAGGTTTTGCGGTCGACATCGATAAGGGCCTTAAAGTATTGAAGATTCCCCAAACGGCTTCAAAAAGCATAATCGATATTGAAGCAGAGATACTGACACTATCAAATAAATACATCGACGATAAACTTGAGATAAATGACCTGGCAGGTATAAGTTTTACCATAACGGACCTGTCGGCTGAAGGAATCGCATTCTTCAAGCCATTGGTAAATAGTATGAACAGCGCGATCCTGGGAATAGCTGCAGTCGATGAAAAACTTGACCGGTGCACCCTCAGTGTTACATTCGACCACCGCGTTACAGAAGGAAAACTGGTGGCAGGTTTTCTTAAAGAATTAAAGGGAAGACTGGAATCATACCAATCAAAATTTCAGCCGCATCCATACCGGGACATCTCCTGTTTTAAATGTTTCAAAACCCTGAAGGATGATTTAAGTGACGCCGGTTTTTCAAAGTGCATTACGCCACAGGGCAGGGAAGCCTATATTTGTCAATCTTGTTTTAAAGGATTTTAAATATGCAGGAAGAAAAATTAAAAGGCATAATATCCCGTTACACTAAAATACCTGCAGACCAGATTGGCCATCAAACAATGATCGATCGGACGACGATAGCCAGTTCCATTTTGCTTCACAGGATGTATGCCGACCTGGCGAATGATGGGTTTGAAGTAACAGGTTATTGGGACATAAAAAATTACCAAATGCTGATCAATCGCCTGGGCGTTGCGGGGCAGGAACAGGCAGGAGTAAAAATTCAAACAGCCCCACCCGGGCAGGAAAATAATGCTGATACGGGGAGCAGTGGTATCGGTATAGACATTGAAGAAACCAACAAATTTGCAGCAATAAGTGATTTCAGGGAAGATAAGTTTTATACGATGAATTTCAGTTCCTCTGAGATATCGTATGCCATTATGCAGCCAGATCCGCTGGTAACCTTTGCGGGTTTATTTGCAGCTAAAGAAGCCATTGTTAAAGCAAATAATAATTATAAAGAGCTGCCTTTTAATAATATTTTAATCGATCATCAACCCTCGGGAAAGCCCGTTCATCCCGACTTTGATCTCTCCATATCCCATACGGCAAACCTGTCCGTAGCCGTGGCTGTTGAAAAAAAACCGCTACTATATTCTCCTTCCGCCGTCGACCCAACAATTCAAATCCCGGTCGCAAACCATTCCTTTCTTTACATCATTTCCTTCGCTGCAATCGTGCTTTCCATCATCGCTATAATCCTTGCTATTGTAAAATTTTAGAATTAGCACGCAACAAGTGCCGAATTAAAAATAAGCACGCGAAGCTGGTATTCTTATTTTTAATTGTTGCGACCTGTCATAAATTTTTACTGGATCAGTATTTTTTGAATGACGTTACTATTACTGGTTTCTATCTTTAATAAGTAAATTCCTTTTGGCTGGTTTGAAAGATCCAGTTCAAGTGTCCGGTTCAGGCTCACACCTTCTTTCACCAGCACCGTTTCCCCAAGTGAATTGCAAACAACAAAGTTTACACCACCAGTGTAACCGCTCATCGAAACCGACACCTTACCGGTGGAAGGATTTGGATAGATAGTAAAAGCCTTATTGTCTTTAATTTGCACGGAGCGGGTATCGGAATAGCATTTGCCACCGGCCTTCGGAACGATCATTAAACGGTATTGATAAGCTATGCCGGGCTGCACGTCGTCGATAAATGAATATAGGGAATCTTCGGAGACTGGTACGGAGCGGACCTTTGTATAGAGGAAGGAACCAGTGGATCGTTGTAATTCATACCGGTCAATATTTTGCTGTTCTGAAATATTCCACTGTAGTTTCATTTGCCGGCTGCTGATAGCCGTAATATCAAATGTATTATTCACCCGAATGGTATTTTGCTGGCAGGGGTTTCGACAAGTGTTAGCCGACAGTACCTTATTATTCCTGACTAGATCGGCTGCTTCTTCGAAGGTAGGCCTTTGTAAAAAGCAGGTTAAAGGATCTGACATACCTGCCCGAAGCGCCGCTACCTGTTTGCCCTCTGTCGTATTAGCCAAATCATAGTTGCCATTATCCGGGTCAATAAAAATGGCTTTTAATCCCCTCACATCATACCTCAGATCAAAAAACAGGCTGTTCTTATCCTGACCGGATATTCTTTTCCATTCAGTAAAACTTTGAATATTGGAAATGTTGTTACCATTAATATCCATCCAGGCTACGTTGGCGCCCCTTAATAAAATATACACATTATTTTTCCACACATCTTTGGAAGTAGCGGTTCCATTGCTCGTATTTGTATTTGCAGCCGTGAGATATTTGGAAGGTTCGATATCACAGATAAATATATTTCCCGAGGCGATGATTCTATTGGTGCTGTCACCTCCCCCCTGTACGAAATCCCCCGTGCTGCGTAAATAAGGGTTTTTGTCAGTATTGAATAAGTGAATGATAGAATTAGTAAAGGTTAACGACGTATTTCTTGCCATAACGATGCCCACGGAAGATGCTCCATTCGTTTTGATGAACACATTGCTAACAGTTGAAGTAACCGGGTTAAGTTTGTTCCTGTAGGCGATACCGGTATTTACATTTTTAAACCAGCAATTACTGATCAACGCATACCTGGCATTTCCGTAATTGTATCCAATGTTATAGCCATCCGTATATACTTTATTCAGTATCACCGAATCCGTGTTAGAAGTGTAGATAAATCCACCACTTTCTGCAGGGCTTGCAAACCCGGTCACATTGTCCAATTCGACTGCTCCATAATTTGTCCCTAAACTTGTATGGGCATATACAGCTTCGTTGATATCAAGAAACATAGAGTTTTTGATCGTACAATGCCTTCCCAATCCCTCCACATCATAAAACACCACAGCAAGCGCACTGGTATTTTTAGCGCCGGGCAGAAAAAGCGAATGGTCGATTGTTCCGCTGCGAACTCCCAAATGGTGTATGGCAGCGCCCGGGCCAAAGATGATCTTGTTATAGTGCGAATTTGATCCTCCAGGTAACATTCCATTACCCGCGCCAAATCCCCGCACCCACAGATTTTCAAACCGGCTACCTTCCTGGTAAGTACTATTCACGGCCCAATCCCTGACTGCCACTTCATAACGGTACCTGGGGTTGCCATTGGGCGATTTTCCCTCACTGGTATGAATGAACACCGGCATAGGGTTTTCATTTGAATTAACAGGAATGGCAAAAGATCCCGGCGTGCTTTCTAATTCCACTAAATCAGGAATAAATTTTAATAATTTTCTTGCCGTAAAAGGAGCGGTTTTTTCCAGTACTTTATCTATTTCAAACACGTAGATAAAGCTGTAGCTGCCAATGCCGTTGATGCCATATCCGGTAAATCCCGAGTAGGGTATAGCTTGCCTGAAAGTATTGTTGGTGGCGGGTTGTAAGATCCAGCCGGTATTGAATTCTTTTGAGCCATTTAAAATGGCAAAATCTTTTTTGTCATTGCTGGTTGTATAGCTGTTTAGCTCAATCGGGTAAGAAGTTACCAGGTTCTCGTCGAAGATATCACCGCTTTTTAATCCGACTTTTACCCTTCCGTTTTCAAGAGAAAATCTTTTAAGCAATGGTGCGATGCTGTCAATCGTTTTTTTAGGTGACAATTTTGACGTGCCGGGATAACTATCATTTCCTTTATTACTTAAATAAAAATCAAAGTCTTCCTGTGCATGGGAAATTGAGGGTATAAAAAAAAGCAATAGTAGTACATACCGAAAAACCTTCATTTCCATATCAAAATCTGAGTTTGGCTAAATAATTATGTTACGTGGATAGTGTGACAGAATCAACCAGCAAAGGGTTGCGCTACACATTAACAAGGGATATAGAAATTGAGCGGGGAATTTGGAATCGTGCGGGGATATAGGATTGAGGTCCAAATATAGGGGAAAGAATTGAGAACGCCGTAATTTTCCGGCATCCGTTATTTCCAAAATTGATTGAATCGGATTAAATTAATTATCCAATAATAACTATACGAGTCAAATGAATTTATGGCGAGATACCTTTATCATCACCGGATCAGTGTACGTTATCAATCCAAACTAATCATAAAAATAAGGGTAGGAGTAAAAAAGCAATATTACTGTTCAAAGCAAGGTGAGGGTTAATCGAAGAGACTACCTGGCTTTGAAAAAGAACCAGGTGCCACTGCCTTTTTTGTCTCAATATTAATGCCGATCATAAAGCTGCATTAATATTATTATTCCCTGTTTCACAAATTAAATGATGCTACAGCATCAATATTAATTATATCCAAAGTAAAATTGAACAGGCTGACTTATAAAACTTTTTAAGGGTAAATTCAGTCATTTTATTTAGGTATGATAAGTCTTGATCTTGATATATGAACTGTTGAAGATTACAGTTTATAGCTGTCCAAAATACGGGTCAGTCAGGTTGCAGCATATTTCTTTGTATCTTGCACCCTTTGTAACCCATGTTCAACTTCCTTAAGAAAAAAAGTAGTCCTGAGTCATCTACGCTTTATCTGCCTTTCCAGACAGATATTCATTCCCATATATTGCCCGGAATCGATGACGGATCACCCGACATAGCATCCTCTTTAAAGCTGGTACAAGGTATTTACGATTTAGGCATACGCAAAACAGTTGCTACGCCGCACGTGATATCAGATCTCTACAGAAACACACCGGAGATAATTAATGCTGCGCTGGAAAAATTGCGTGAAGCCACGAAGGAGGCGCAAATCGATATTGAAATAAATGCGGCTGCCGAGTACATGCTGGATGATTATTTTTTAAAATTACTACACGAGGACGCCCCCTTATTAAGTATCCATAAGAATATCATACTTACAGAACAGTCTTACGCATCGTCATCCAATAACCTGAATGAAATTGCTTTTTCCATTATGACAAGGGGCTACCGGCCAATTATGGCGCACCCTGAACGCTATTTTTATTACCATAATAATTACGAAAGCTATGGGCACCTGAAAGACATGGGATTTTTTTTACAGGTAAACGTATTGTCCCTGACAGGTTATTATGGTAAATCAGTTGCCAAGGCTGCCAGGTATATCCTTGACAATGACATGGCTGATTTTGTAGGTACAGATATGCACCACGACCGTCATTTGAACCTGATGCAAAAAGGTGACAATCTTGAATTATTTAAAAAATACCTTGATAAGAGAAACTATAATGTGCTGGGTGATTTCTAATACGGGAAGTGGCACTTACTCTTTAACCTGCCATATATCAATTTTTTCGAAATGTGAAACCAGTGTTAGTTTATTTTCGTATGTGAAAAAGCACTTGTAATAGTCCAGGTCTAACGCCGCAAGTAAGTGTCTAAATGCCAATATCATCCCAGATAAATATTTTACGCACTGCGTTGTAAAATAAATTTGCAAAGAAAACTGCCAAAATTTCGGATATTAGTTTTTTTTACTGATATTTGAATTCTCATAAAAGTTCAATAATTCTCTAAGACCACTTTCGTTTATTTACAGGAATTCGATACTGTACGCCTGCTTAGATAAATAAATCCCCCTTTTGATGCAACATATGTCGATAAATTACCGTTAAGTTTTTTTATCTCCTTGAAGAATGGTCAATACTTAACCCCCTCAGAGAATGATCAATTTTTGTATTGTTCATTAATTAAACTTTATGTGCATGAAAGTGACCATTATTACTGTGACGTTTAACTCGGAAAAATACCTCGAGCAATGCATTCAGTCCGTTATAAAACAACATTACCATGATATCGAACATATCATAATTGATGGTGGTTCAACGGATTCCACCATTGATATCATCAGGCGCTACAAATCGCATATTGCTCATTGGGTATCTGAAAAGGACAATGGCATGTATCATGCGATCAACAAAGGAATGCAAATGGCTACCGGTGACATTATCGGCACATTGAACAGTGATGATGTACTTGCATCCAGGGATGTTATCGGCTCAATTGTCAACAGTTTTTCCCACGGTAAAGTAGAGGCCGTGTATGGTGATATTGTGTACGTTCAGCAAACAAATATGCAAAAGATCCTCCGGGTATGGAAGGGGGGTGAATACAACCGCAAAAAATTTAAGTTCGGATGGATGCCTGCTCATCCTTCATTTTATATTAGTAAAAAACTGATCGAACGATGTGGTTATTATGAAACCCATTTTTATACTGCAGCCGATTATGAATTTATGACGCGTTACCTTTATTTTCATAACGTAAATGCGCGGTATTTACCAAAACTGATCGTTAAAATGCGTACCGGTGGCATGAGCAATGAAAGCATTAGCCGCAGGCTGAGAGCCAACAGGAGAGACTACCTGGCGATGAAGAAAAATAATATTCCTTTTGCTTTAATTGTATCCATTTTAAAGCCTTTACGGAAACTGCGCCAATATGTTACAGCCGATCCATACACTGTTCAGCCTACTCCCGCCACACACCGAAGTGAATGGCCCGTTTTTATTCCCTCAGAAAAAAATACAGTAGTTTAACAATCGTTGCAGGCCGTTGTATGAAAGGTTTATAATTTATTTGAGCCATTAGTTTATTGGATATCATCAGCCAATCCCCCGGCTGACTTATACCTTCCCTGATTTTGTCTATTTTTGCAATGAATGAAACATCTTGCAGCGCTCAATCCCTTTTTTTGGAAATACCGTTCCCGGTTATTGTTAGGCATCTTTTTTATCATACTAACAAATTATTTCAGGATACTTGCCCCCCAGCTAACCGGTTATATTGTAAATACCGTGGTTGATAAAGCGGAGCATACCACGTCCTCCGTCCATCGCCCTGCTCCCGCAAAAGAATATGATTTCGTTGTACAAAAGATCATCTCGGCACTCGACACAAGTAGCTTCAGCCAGCAGGTATTGTGGTGTAGTATTACCTTACTGGTGCTTGCGCTGATCAGCGGTGTATTTATGTTTTTGATGCGGCAAACAATAATAGTAATGAGCCGCCTGATCGAGTACAGTCAAAAAAACCAGGTATTCAATCATTACCAGCAGCTCGATACAAATTTTTATAAAACGCATAGTACCGGCGACCTGATGAGCCGTATCTCCGAAGATGTCAGCCGGGTGAGGATGTACACCGGCCCGGCATTGATGTACTTTATAAATCTCGCAGCCAGCCTCGCTTTCAGCATTTTCTTCATGTTACAGGCCAGCCCGCGGCTTACGCTGATTGCGTTATCACCATTGCCTATCCTCGCGGTTACTATATATTTTGTAAATACAGTTATTAATCGAAAAAGCGAACGTATACAGGCACTGCTAAGCGATCTGACGACCAACGCGCAGGAATCATACAGCGGTATACGGGTGATTAAATCTTTTGTGCAGGAAAAGGCGATGCTGGGCTTCTTTACCGCCAATAGCGAAGCTTATAAAAATAATGCTTTGGGGCTCGCAAAAACAGAGGCCATCTATTTTCCAAGTATCGGCCTGATGATCGGCATGAGCACATTGATCACCATCATGGCAGGTGGCATGGATGTAATAAATGGTTTGCCTGGCGCAAGTGTAGGCACTATTGCGGAATTTGTACTGTATATTCAAATGCTCACGTTTCCGGTGAGTGCTATTGGCTGGACGGCCAGTATGATACAGCGGGCCGCAGCCTCGCAAAAACGGGTAAACGAGTTCTTAAAAACGACACCAGCCATACGGGAAGATGTATTACCAGCCAAGCCTGCTTTCAATGGTAATATAGCATTTACAAATGTCAATTTTACTTATCCGCATACCGGTATACATGCCGTTAAAAATTTTTCATTGGATATCAGGAAGGGTGAAAAAATCGCAATTGTAGGCAGAACGGGATCTGGAAAATCTACCATCGGTCAATTACTCCTGCGCATGTATGATGCACAGGAAGGCTTAATATTATTTGATGGCATTCCGGTTAATAAGATAGACCTCGCCTGGCTGCGTACTCAAATAAGTTATGTGCCGCAGGATGTATTTCTTTTCAGTGAGACAGTTCAGAATAATATTTCATTTGGGGTAGACAATGCCGGGCTACCGGAAGTGATGCAGGCGGCAAGGCAGGCAGGCATTCACAACGAAATAGAAGGTTTCGCGCATGGTTATCAAACGATGATCGGTGAACGCGGAGTAACATTGAGCGGTGGTCAGAAACAGCGTATTTCCATCGCCCGGGCATTGGTAAAAAATCCGTCAATGGTAATATTTGACGATTGTTTAAGCGCGGTAGATGCAAAAACTGAAAAGGAAATATTAAATAACCTGAATGCCTGGTGGAAGGATAAAACGGCTATAATTATTACTCACCGTATCTTTTCCTTGTTGGAATTTGACAAGGTGATCGTAATGGATGATGGAAAAATTGTAGAACAGGGAACGCACAATAGCTTATTGCAGCAAAATGGCTATTATGCCGAAATGTATGCAAGACAGCAGGAGCAGGATGTAAGTACTTAGTACTGAATACTTAATACCAGCCATTGCGAAGGTTTATTTTGATATTTCAAAAACAGCTATATCTTTGCCCAGTATTTAATTTATTGATAACCCGGATAATCTAAAATTTTTCAATTGTGGCGTACGACAACAACGATAAAAAAATGGAAAGCGTTTACAGCAAACGCATCAGAGCAGGAAAACGCAGGACTTACTTTTTTGATGTAAGAGAAACGCGTGGGAACGATTATTATTTAACCATTACAGAAAGCCGCAAGCGTTTTGATTCTGATGGTTATGACAGGCATAAAATATTTCTGTACAAAGAAGATTTTAATAAATTTATTAAGGGGCTTGGAGAAGCAATCGATCATGTAAAAACAGAGTTGATGCCTGACTTCGATTTTGATGCTTTTAACCATGATACTCCATATGAATCAGAAGAAGGACAGCAACAGGGGCCTGCGGTAGAAAATACAACAGAAGAAAAACCTGTAGCCATAGTTCAGGAGGTAGTACCGGCAGCTGCTGAAGAACCTGCTGCTCCGCAGGATAACGGGAGTACAGAAGAAGTGGATAAATGGTAGCAGCAAAAGGTTTGATATACCGAAAATCATATATATAATTAAGTATATAAGTAACATTTTATGTCGGGGGCCCGTTTAGCAATAAACGGGCCCTGTTAATTTCCGCAAATAAGTTTTTTGCCGAAGGATAATAATTAAATTTTCTAATCGTTTAGTTATTTAAAATGCGGGGAAATTAAGCATATGTTAGTACAACTACCGTAATAAATAAGTATTTATACTCGTGTGGATGTCGGCTCAATATTTGATATTTGCATAACAAAAATTATATATACTAAAATTTTAAACTAACCTTTTAATAACAATTAAAAAAAATGGCTTTCTTGGATTGTTGAGTTATTATTCTTACTTTTGGCATCGTAAAAAAAGAATTGTTTTTTAACAAAAGTCTCTTTCAAACTCTGATTCAATCTTTCTTATTAAAGCCACACCAGTTTTTTGTTTAACCTTTAATATACAATTTCTTATGATCATTAATACCATCATCTTAATCAAATTATGATATGTTAATTCGGTCTTTATTACGTTTCAAAAATCTTTGATTCGCTTCTCCGGAATTTGTGAAGTATAATTCGTAAAGAAATAGTAATTTCTATAAATAGTTATGTATAAAAAATATATCAATTTTCTATTGCTGATCACTTTTGTTATTTGTATCGCTTCATGTGCCAATACTAAACAAACTACTTATTTTATAAACGCAAACGATACGCTTATAATGTCCAGGATGGAAGATACTATTTCTCCTGTGATACAAAAGAATGATATTTTAAGTGTTACCATTACAAGTTTAAATGCAGAGGCTTCTGCAATATTCAACCTTTCAAATAATACAAGTACAAATACAACTACGAGCGCGGGCGGTAACCAGGTCGGTTCAGGGTACCTGGTTAATTCTGATGGTAATATCCAGCTGCCAATTTTAGGAAATATTAAAGTTGCCGGATCTACCCGTAAAGAGGTAAAGGATTATATTACCGCAACGCTTCTTCAAAAAAAGTTGCTGATAGATCCCATTGTTACCATTCGTCACCTGAATTATGAAGTTACTGTAATTGGAGAGGTGGGTAAGCCTACTGTAATTAATGTTCCCAACGAAAAGATTTCGATGTTGAAAGCCCTTGGACTCGCAGGGGACATTACCATTTTCGGTATTAAGGACAATGTCTTATTGATAAGAGAAGTTAATGGTAAAAGAAGGGTTAAACGGGTTGATCTTAATTCTGCCACTTTTCTATCATCCCCATATTATTACTTGCAACCCAATGATGTGGTCTATGTGGAAGCAAATAAAAATAAGGCTGCAAGTGTAAGTACTTTCAGGCAGTTGTTGCCAATCGTCTTATCGGGCATATCGATCATTTTATTTGCAGTCGACAGAATTACAAGATAAATTAATAAACAGGATTTAAAATTAAAATGCAATCAAATAAACATAAACAGGGAATTCAAAAAAAAGAGGATAGTTTAGTTGTTCAACTTGTAGCTAAATACTTGCCGTACTGGCCTTTATTTGTAATTTTTTT
Source organism: Ferruginibacter sp. (assembly GCA_039916545.1). GTDB lineage: Bacteria > Bacteroidota > Bacteroidia > Chitinophagales > Chitinophagaceae > Ferruginibacter. The sequence goes on along the minus strand of JBDSLD010000292.1, from coordinate 3,841 downwards.
ACTCTTATCCCTGGGTGTCGCCTATATCAAACTCCGGTACACCATTCCGCTCTATGAAGCATACGCTACCATTATTATTAAAGATGAAAAGAAGGGCTATGATGATTCCAAGTTAATGGAATCACTCGATCTTATTAACACGAAAAAGATAATCGAGAATGAAATCGAGGTTCTTCAATCAAGGACCCTGATGAACGCGGTAGTAAAGAAATTGCATTTGTATGCACCTGTAACCCAGGTAGGCAAGGTGAAATCTCTCTCCGCCTACACCATGTCACCACTGATAATTGAAACCCTTAACCCCGATTCTTTGCAGGCTTTCGACAGGATTGATTTTGAATACAATGCGAAAAATGGTACGGTCTTATTAAACAAGAGTTACAAAACGGCCATTAATCAATGGTCCAATACCCCGTATGGAAAGCTGAGGTTTATACATAATGCAAAATATGCTTCAATTTCAGACAGTACAAGACCTTATTATTTTTCGCTGCTACCTACCGGCTATGTCAGCGGTGGAATTTTAGCGAATCTTACCGTTTCGCCGTCAAGCAAATTATCAAGCGTAATTGACCTGAGTTATAAAGACGAAATACCAAAAAGGGCCGAAGATATTTTAAATGAGCTCATCATTTCCTATGGTGAGGCTGCTCTTGGAGAAAAAAATAACCTGGCAAAAAATACGCTTTCTTTTATTGAGGAGCGATTGAATATTGTTTCTAAAGATCTCGATTCGATTGAAGCAAAACTTCAGCATTATAAGGCAGGCAGTGGTGCAGTTGATATTAGCCGGCAGGGACAACTTTACCTGGAAAATGCCAGTACCAATGACAAAAGATTAGGCGAATTAAATATGCAGATTGCTGCAGTAGATCAGTTAGAAAAGTATGCAACAACACCTGGCAACGCTGGCGTATTGCCCTCCACTTTGGGGATAAACGATCCTACCTTATCGCAGCAAATGAATAATTTAAATTCGTTGCAATTAAAATATGATCAACTGAAAGGAACCGTACCGGAAAATAACCCGGTAATGCTTGCATTAACGAGCCAGATCAGCCAGGTAAAACCAACCATTCTTTCTAATATTCAAAGTCAGCGGAAAAATCTTGAACAAAGCAGGAGTAGTTTATTTAGTGCTGGCGGAACTTATAACAGTATGATTTCCTCGATTCCGCAAAAGGAAAGGCAACTGGTAGAGATCACCCGCGACCAGAATATTAAAAATGGCATCTATTCTTTCCTGTTGCAAAAAAGAGAAGAAAGTGAACTTTCCTATGCTTCTACTTTATCAGACAGCAGGGTAGTAAACTATGCCCAGGCATCAAACTCCCCCGTAAGTCCAAAGCGACCAATGTTTTACCTGGCAGCTATCGCATTTGCTTTTATAGTGCCAATTGGTTTTATTACTGCGCGCGAAATATTCAGTCCAAAAATTCTTTACCGACAAGAAATTGAATCGCTTACCAATATATCGATCATAGGTGAGATTGGTTTCAATAAATCAAAGGATGCACCAGTGATTGAAGCGGGTAAAAGAACACAGCTTGCAGAAGAATTTAGAAAAATCAGGGTTTCGCTTTCTTATTTGGGTATTGATGCAACCCACAAAAAGATTGTAGTTACGTCAAGCATTTCCGGCGAAGGCAAAAGCTTTATTGCAGCCAACCTGGCACGCAGTATTTCATTAACCGGCAAAAAAGTAATGCTGGTCGATATGGATCTTCACAACCCGGGCCTCGGTAAGTTCTTCGGAATTAAAGAGCAACCAGGCGTTAGTGAATACCTGACCGGAAAAACAAAATTGCCGCAAATAATATACAGGATACCTGATAACGATAATCTGTATTATATTTCATCCGGTGCGCTTCAAAAAGACTCTTCGGAGCTTTTAGAAAATGGGAAAGTACAAAATCTTATTACTCAGTTGGATGCTGACTTCGATGTTGTCATCATTGATGCTGCTCCCATTGTTTTAATTACCGACGCTTATCTTTTGTCATCCCTTTGCGATGCCACGTTATACATAGTAAGGCACCAGTTTACACCAAAGGCATTGGTAAAAAGAATTGATGAAGGAATTGCAATTAACCCCATTAAAAATCCCGCTATTATTTTTAATGGGGTTAAAACAAGAGGGTTTTTCAAAAACAATTATGGCTATGGCTATAATAACTATATATATGGTTACGACAATACAAAAAAGAAGAAATTTTTTGGCTAACAGCTTTTTAAAATATATTGTAACTGTAAATCCTGGACAGTTATCATTACCTTAATTAAGGAAGCAAAATCGAATATCTATTTAAAATACCTAAGATCTAACCTTTGAGAATCTGCAAATTTTTAATTTAAAAATTAACAGATGAAAAGAAAATGGTATGCAGTTTACACCAAACCGAATTGCGGAAAAAAGGTGGCTGCATTATTATCAAGAAAAAATATTGAAAATTATTGTCCGCTTAATAGAATTGTCAACTTCCAGGATGTTCGAAAAAAAATGGTTTACGAGCCTTTGCTGTCAAACATTGTTTTAGTATTTATTACCGAAGCAGAAATGGATGTTATTAAAAAAACAAGTTCCGTGCTTAACTTTGTATACTGGTTAGGTAAGCCCGTGGTTATAAAGAGCGATGAGATTGTATATATCCGGAATTTTACAAGTGAATATTCTAATATAAAGCTGGAAAAGACTGCCGTTAACCCGGATGAGACAGGCCAGGTTACAAGTGAGCCCCACCTTGATATCACAAATAAACATGTTGTCAAAAATATGGACATCCGGTTATCGCTGCCTTCGCTTGGATATGTAATGATCGCGCAGGTTGAAAAGGCAAATATTAACGTATTTAATTATGGTTATGAAAGAAACAAACTCGTTTCTTAACATGTGAATGAATGTAAGTTTTTACACCATCAACTAAACAGGTAACAGGTATTAATGCGGTACCCGTTTTTTAGATAAAAGTTCTTTAATTGCCGTAGCATTTACTTAAATGGTAATAACAACCAAGGACTGAATCAATACAAATAATTCGTTGCATTCACAATGTGACACGCATTTTAGGAATTACTATATTAACTTTTGCACTCCATTTTTTAATTGCTGTTATGCACTTCCCGGCCGGGAAGAAAGGTGAAATTATTCAATAGGTGCAATAATCATTAATCAGATTATTTCAGTGTGAAAAAATAATAGGGACCAAAGGGCGTTAACGTAAGAGAAGTTCGCGGGCATAGGCAAACTCAATAAATTTAGATGATAAGGTATTACAAAAAGATATTTTTTTTCAAGGTACAGGAGTCATGGTTTACATATCAATATAATTTCTGGGACATTTTTTCTCTGAACGTTTTTATGCATCTGAAAAAGTGCGGCAACAGGAAGATCCTGGCCGTACAAGACAATTCTCATACGGTAGAACTGAACCTGGAACAGGATGCCGAAGTAATCTATTCCAATTTTGCAAAACAAATCAGGCAACAGGCAAAAATCGCTGAAAAAGAAGATACTACCTGTTACTTCCATAATGAAATAGATCGGTTTGTAGATTTTTTTAATGACTTCGCTGTCAAAAAAGATACGTTTACTACCAGTAAAAATAAGATAATAGAATTGGGAGATTCAGTTAAGCTTAGTTTTGCGGTAAATAACGGACAAGTACTTGCTGCTCATAGTTACCTGGTTGATGAAGAAGTAGGAATAGTGAGGCATCTTCATTCTGCTACGAAAAGATTAGATGAGCAGTATGACCGTAATTTAATCGGCAGGGCTAACAAGTATTTGACAGTAACAGATATAATGCATTTTAAAGAGGCGGGATTTAAAATATTTGATTTT
>JBDSLD010000291.1:0-6605 GCA_039916545.1 Ferruginibacter sp. | reverse complement strand
GCGTGGTAGGCAATTGTTACATCGCCATCCCGAAAGCGTTTTCACCTAACAATGACGGGCTGAACGACTTTCTGTATCCCACCAATGCTTACAAGGCAAAGGACCTGGTATTCAGGGTGTATAACCGCGTGGGACAATTACTTTTTGAAACGCGGGACTGGATGAATAAATGGGACGGTACTTACAAAGGCAATCCTCAGGACCCGGGCACTTATGTATGGATCCTGAATTATACCAATATTGAAACGGGCAGGCGATTTGAACTTAAAGGAAGCACTGTGTTGCTCAGATAGCGCTATCCGCTACGGCTTTAGTTCCTGCCATTCCGAAGTTGCCAAACATTTCAATCAAATTAGTGATCGCGTTAGCCGAATGTAACATGGCCGTTGATTCCAATGTCATTGCTAAAGCTTCAGCAGCTCTTTTACGCATTTGTTTTTCGTATGAAGCAATAGCAGATTGTGTGTCTGTAAACTCATTGCCGGTTAAACACAGGCTTAATTCCAATGCATCCAGCATGGCCACATTTACGCCTTCACCTGCATAAGGAGGCATCAGGTGTGCGGCATCGCCCAACATGGTAAGATCAGGCAAAGCAGTCCAGGCTTGCTCAAGGGATATATAGTATTGCGGCCGGGGAATGAAGTGGGAAGAGGCATTTTCAAACATCCCGAACCAGCGCTCATCCCAACCTGCAAATTCATTTTCAAAAAAGGATACTACCTGTTCTCTGTTATTAAAATTAATACCGCTGTTAACTGCCCAATGTTCATCGGTTTTAAACCCTGTGTAAAAAGCAAAACTTCCATCACCTTTAGAACTGACCATCAATGATTTTTCATCGCCAAAAGCAAATATTTTACCACCCTTTAGCAGTTCATGAATTGCAGGTGATCCCTTTGCTGAATTGTAAACTATTCCTTCGATAGCAGTAACGCCGGCATAAACTGGTTGCACAGATGTGATTAGCGGACGGATTTTAGAATTGCCGCCATCCGCGGCGATCACCAGGTCTGCATGCGCAAAAGCTCCGTTTTTAAATGCCAGTTCCCAACCTTCACCAGGCTTTGTCATGAATGCAAAATTGCTGTCCCACACAACCGTCCCGGGCAGCAGAGAATCCAGCAAAATATTTCTCAATGGCCCGCGGTCAATCTCCGGGCGGGATTCTTCATAAGAATCGAATTCATGAAAATCTAATCGGATGGTTCCATCTTTATCAATTATCCGGAGCTTACCGGCACCGGGACGAAAGTTTGCCCGGAAAGCATCCATTAAGCCTGCATGCTCAAGGGCTTTTAAACCTGATTCTTCGTGCAGGTCCAGCGTAGCGCCCTGAACACGCACATCCCTGTTGAGGTCTCTTTCAAATACATTTACTACCGCACCTTTCATTTGCAACAATCTTGCGAGTGTTAATCCACCTGGCCCGCCACCGACAATGGCTATCCTTTTATTTTTAATTGCGTTCATTTACTTTTTTTATATTTATAAAATAGTTTTTACCTTCCTGTTTAGAAGGACGAATGACGGGCGAAAATATTTTGGCGTAAAGAAATTGATTGATAGCGATAGCCAGGGATCATTCTATAGAAGTAAGTTATATCTGTGAATATTTTTATTTTGGAACAATTTTGTGTCAATAGCAATTCAAAAGTTTTTATCACGTGTTGCTACATTTGATCCCATTTTGTTACGGCCCCAATAAAAATGGAAAATTTTTGTGCTATTTTAATAATTGAACTACTAATTTATTTCTCATTAGAATTTATTAATCCCCGGCAACATGCTGAAATATTTCACCTTATGCTGTATTTTATTTTCGGCTGTACGCTCAACAATAACTGCGCAAGTAACACCTGTTCCAGGGAAAACCTATGCCGTCGTGATCGGTATATCCACCTACAAAAGCAAGGCTTTGCCGGCACTGAAATATTCAGATAAAGATGCCACCTTGTTCGCTTCCTGGTTAAAATCTAAAGCGGGCGGCAATGTGCCGGGCAAGCAGATAAAATTATTATTGAACGAACAAGCCACCATTGCCGCTGTATATGATGCGCTGGATTGGTTGAAAGAAAATTGCAGGAAGCAGGACATCGGCTATATTTATTTTTCCGGGCATGGCGATGTAGAAACCAAAAATGCCTTTAGCCTGGGATACCTGCTTGCCTACAATACGCCGCCAAACAATTACAGGAACAATGCCATCCGGATCGAGGACCTGAATAATAAAGCCAATACGCTTTCCATAAAAAACAGGGCAAAAATCATTTTGATCACCGATGCCTGCCACTCCGGTAAACTGGCAGGAGATTTTTACAAAGGCAAACAGCTCGTGGCAAGCCAGCTCAGGTTGGTATTGAACAATGAAGTGCGCCTCACTTCCTGCGCAACCAATGAAGAAGCGGCTGAAGGTCCTGATTGGGGTGGCGGAAGAGGCGTGTTTTCGTACTACCTGTTAATGGGATTGAACGGCCTGGCTGATCTAAAAAAAGATGGTACCGTGCAGTTGCAGGAGTTAACCAAATTCCTGGACTCATCCTTTGCGGCAGACAAATATTTACTACTTGGCAAACACCAACAACACCCCGTAACGGATGGTAATCCCAATTTTCCATTGGCCTTGACAGATACCGCCACGCTTGCCCAACTACATGCTTCACAGGTAACGACCGATTCAGCCAATAGCAGTCTTAGTATTGGCCTGCAATCTTTGAAAGCAATTGGGCTGCAACCGATCGATTATTTTTTTTCCCTCTCCCGGGCCCAGCCGCTGGAAGATTACCTGGATTTTAATTCGTATGACGGAGTCGCTGTGCGGGCGCTGCCACTTAAAATACTGGATGACCGCATTCAATACCAACAGGCGGTGGAGAAAATAGTTGATTCATTGGCAAGGGCAGGACAGGACTATACTGGAAATGATCTTGCCAACCTTGATTCATTAAAACTGTTGAGAAACCAATTGCTTAAAAGTAAATCAATCATTGACCGGTTCAATGAGCAGTTCCTGGAACTGGTTCACGACAAGGGCCAGGATATGATCAATGCTTACCTGGCAGGTGATTTGGCGGAGCTCGAAAAAAGGCAATATTATTATTCAGGCAACAGGCAATACCGGTATTTCCTTTCCATGTTAAAAGTAGCCATCCGTATTGCGCCTGTAAATCATTCCCTGGCGGGATTATTAAAAATTAATTATAGTTATCTCTCGGGCCTGGTCGACCGGCTGGAAATAGCCACAACGGATAATCCTGCTAAGTTGCTGAACAACGCATTTATTAACCTTCGTGCCGCACTGCAATCAGAGCCTTATGCAGCATACATACACAACGAATTGGGTAACCTGTACCTGGGTAAAAAAAATTTTGATTCTGCCAGTTATCATTATAACCTGGCAACTGTTTTGTCCCCTACCTGGTCCATTCCCTGGAGTAATAAAATCAGGTTGAACCTCGCATTAAATAAACCAGTCCAGGCAAAAGAAGCGATTCATAAAGCCGATTCCCTGCAACCTAACTTAGCTTATGTTATGATGAATGCAGGTTTGGTAATGGAACGGGAAAGTAACTGGCTGGCAGCAGAAAGCTTTTACATAAAAGCGATCTCGCTTAATAAAATCCACTTTCTGCCTTATGAGCGGCTAGGCAAAATTTACCTGCTTACGGGTGAATATGCAAAGGCTGATTCTTTTTTGTTTGATGCTCAAATCAGGAAAAAAGATTTTGCGGTGAATGCCCGGTATTTTGAATTTGGAGTGGAATTAGGTGGAGCACCGAAATTCTCCAATTGGCGGAGTAAACCGGTATGCGACTGGGAACCGAGCGATTCTGCCAACACAAAATCAGCGCCTTACAGCATGTTTTTGCGGGCCATGCAAAGTATGGATAAAGGGTCAATATCGAACGATACGGTTTCATTCCAACTCAATAAAGTATTAGAACATTTGCCCCGGAACCACCTGGCATATCACTACCTTGGCAAACACTTTTACCAGCAGGGAAAAATAGAACCGGCAGCGGCAGCAATACTGCAGGCCATATCAAACTATGAATCCATGCCTGGTTTTTACACGCGCCTGGAGAAGGAATTATATTCCGGTCATCCTGATCCCAATGCCTGCCTGTTGCAATCATTGATGTTTTATCAGTATGATTATTTAGAGGATCATTATTTACTGGGCACCTTGTACGAAAAACAGGGTCTCACTGATAAAGCCCTTGTGCAATACAACCTGGTCTCGACAATTGAGAACAGGCGTCAAATGGACCAGGCAAATATTGAAGGTTTCCCGGTAGAAAAGGTGGATTCGCCAAACAAGTCCGGTACCTGGATTGATGAAGTATTGCTGGAACAATATGAGCGGCCGATGAACATGGGAGGAGTTATAAAAGCAGCCAGGTTATATGACAGGCTGGGCGATTACCTGCAGGAAGAAAAGGTATTGCTGAACCAGGTGTTGCTTAACCGGGTGGCAGGAGATAAAAGGCAGGCTGCGTTCGATGCTGGCAAGCCCGGAACACGTCAACTGGCCGGAGGTACGAAAATTAATTTTTACTGGTTATCCATTAACAGGAATATGGAAAGTGAAACCTATAATTTCTATCGGAGAATGGTGTCACTGTTTCCACGGGATTTTGAATGGAAGCAAAAGGCAGGCTTGTTTTTGTACCATCGCCTTGCACTGACCTATAATCAAATGCAGGTTGATGAATACCTGCCTTTTTATAAATCGATTACCAGTTTTGCATATCCCTGGTTGTCTGGTGAAGAACCACCCAATGAGGAGGATATTGTTATTGACATACCGGGAACCGGTGAAAAGGTAACCATTGAAATGCCTTTATATGAGCCTTTAAAGGAGTCGCTCGGATACCTGCAGCAATCAGTTTTTCTTTCCGGCGATTACAAAGCGCGCCCGGAAGTTTTGCGCGCGATGGCAGACCTAAATAGCTGGGCAGGCAACAATGAATTAGCCATTGCACAATATAAAGAGCTGGCCAATTTGCAACCTGCCAATGACACTATCAGGGACAGGCTTATCACTATGCTGATTGGCAGCTTTGAATTTCCTGCAGCCGCTAACGAATTGGAGGTGGCCTTCAGGCGGAATCAACTTAAACAGCAGCAAATTCCTTTACTGGCTGAATACCAAATCAAGACCGGTAAGTTTGATGAAGCAAAAGCGCTGCTAAAAAAATTTCAACCGCGCAATGATCCTGAAAAAGACAAACGTATGTCATTGTATGCTAAAATGTACCTGCTATCCGGCCAGCCGGGGATGGCATTGCCCTATCTGGTGGATTCATTACCGGTGATGAAAATAGAGGAGGAAGATGATTTAGTTGATTTTGATATCAATATTAATAAGAAGAACGCAAATGATTTTCGCTTGTATTCAATTGCCCGCATATATGCCCAGGAGAACGCTAATGACAAGGCCCTCGCAGCATTAAAGCAGGCATTGGATGCAGGATTCAATGGTAAATATGTATTAGATAATGATCCTGCATGGGCTAAATTAAGGAATAGTGGTAAGTGGATTGCATTGATAAAAAAGTATGATTTTAAAGTTGACTATGCCGGGCAACCTCTAAAAACACCAAGGGATATAAACCAGTACAGGATACCAAATTATCATTCGCGTTACAATTGATAATTGCGGCGGCGTGTATGATATATGTTTCAAAACAAAGCCTGCTAAAAATGTTACAATCTTGCCAGCATGAGATGCAACAGGCAGGAACACTATTTAGATTCTGCCCTTGAAGGGCAACCTGTTTGTAGAAAAATAGTTTACATTTAGCCTGCCCCGGATGGGGCAGTCTGTAATGCCTGCTTATTTTTTCCAATACTGCAATAACGGATTAGCCATCTCATAGTTCCGTTGCCAGGATTAAAATAGTCATCGTTACCTGGCTTCTGCCCTTGCAGGGCAACCTGTTTGTAGAATAATAGTTTATATTTAGCCTGCCCCGGATGGGGCAGCCTGTAAACATTATTTCTTATGAGTGATACTTATACGCAATTGTATATTCAACTTGTTTTTGCAGTTAAAGGAAGGAACAGTTTTATACAATATGCCTGGGAGGAAGAACTATACAAGTACGTTACCGGAGTAGTACAAAAGGATAAGCATAAAATGATTGCTGTAAACGGAATGCCGGATCATGTCCATATATTTTTGGGATTAAATCCGTCAATAGCAATTTCGGATTTGGTGAAAGATATAAAACGGGCAAGTAACAATTGGATCAATGATAAGGCATTTATAAAAAGGAAATTTGAATGGCAGGCTGGTTATGGTGCGTTTTCTTATGGAAGATCACAAATCGACCAGGTTAGCAGATACATTATGAATCAGAAGCAGCATCATATAAAACAGTCATTCAAAAATGAATATATCAGCTTGCTCAAACTATTTGAAATTGCCTATAAAGACGAATATTTGTTTGAGTTTTACGATTGAATATTACTGTAACAGGTTGCCCTTCCAGGGCAAATTCCAGCAATTATTAGTTTCTACAAAGAGGTTATGCCGCTGGCATAGGTTCGTTATCAAGGTTGCCCTGCTCAAAATAGCTTTGATAAATTAATGGGTATTT
>JBDSLD010000290.1:0-7803 GCA_039916545.1 Ferruginibacter sp. | reverse complement strand
AACAACTATCAAACTTTTAAGCCGCTTATATATGAACCAATGAAAATGGTCAGCGATTATCTTTCCAAATGAGTTTTTCCGCTGTCTTCGCTGTATTGAAATCAGGAAGTTTTCCATCGCCTCCCCCGGTAAAACCTCCGTCGGGATGACCGATCAGGTTGCAATGATCGTCATAGAGATCGCTTACCTGGTCGCAGCAAAGCGCAGTTACATAATAAACCGTTTTATCCTTGTACCGGTAACTAAATATGGCACGTGGTGGATTTTGTTTTTCTGCCGCCTTGAATTTTTCCGCCAGTTGTCCGATACAAACCGGCAAGTCTTGCTGCTCCATTTCAACCGGCTTTTGAGAAGCCGCGCACGCATTGCAAAAAACCAATATGAGCAACCATCCTTTTTTCATGACCTTTTTTAATTATAGCAACAAATGTAATTCCTAAAAAACTTTACAGACCTTTACCGGCAATGGAAAAATCAAACTTTATAGATTATATAAGAATTTTTTGCCGCAGTGGCCATGGTGGTCCCGGCAGCAGGCATTTTATGCGCACCAAATACAATGCCATGGCGGGCCCGGATGGCGGCGATGGCGGGCGCGGTGCACATATTATTTTAAAGGGAAGCTCCCAGTTATGGACATTATTGCATTTACGGTATTATAAAAATGTATTGGCGGAAGATGGGGAAAGCGGCAGTAAAAATAACAGTACAGGCAAATTCGGCAAGGATATCATCATAGAAGTACCCCTGGGAACAATTGCCAGGGATGAAGAAACCGGTCAAAAGGAAGCTGAAATACTGGAAGACGGGCAGGAAGTGATCCTGGTAAAAGGAGGTCGCGGTGGCCTGGGTAACAGTAATTTTAAAACAGCCACCAACCAGGCGCCCGAATACGCGCAGCCTGGCGAAGAAGGTTCTGAAGGGTGGAAAGTACTCGAGCTGAAAGTATTGGCCGATGTCGGATTGGTTGGTTTTCCTAACGCAGGCAAATCGACTTTGCTATCTGTGATCACGGCTGCCAAGCCGAAAATCGCCGATTACGCTTTTACTACATTGGTTCCGCAATTGGGAATGGTGGATTACAGGGATGGAAAAAGTTTTTGTATTGCGGATCTGCCGGGGATCATTGAAGGCGCTGCGGAAGGCAAGGGTTTGGGCCATCGTTTTCTACGACATATCGAACGTAATTCTATATTGTTGTTCTTGATACCGGCCGACTGCGCCGATCATAAAAAGGAGTTTGAAATACTCGTAAATGAGTTGAAGGAATACAATGCGGAAATGCTGCAAAAAGATTTCGTGATCGCTATCAGCAAAAACGATATGCTGGATGATGAATTAAGAGCTGCCATATCAAAAGAATTACCTCAGAAAGTGCCACATATATTTATTTCATCCATTACCGGCAAGGGACTGCCGGAGTTGAAGGACCTGCTTTGGAAAACATTGACCGCGCCACCGAAGGAAGGATAAAATACCAACGGGTTTGTTCGTATAACTATTATCGCGTTTAAAAAATAAGTGTAGTCGCTAATTTTAGTAACCGTAGCGTAATAGTTTTAATGTACCCTCGCCACCTTTTATTTTTTTATAATTTAAAGGATAAAAATGAAAAAGTTATTCCTGGCACTTCTATTTACAACGCTCATTCCAAGCCTGATCTTTGCCCAGGAAACAAGAGAACTCGAAAAAGTGATAGAATTGAAAATGCCTGGCGGCAATGGGCGAAACGGCGCCTGCGTAGCCTATCATCCATTACAAAAAAAATACTATGCCGGCTTTGCTGGTAACGCACTTTATCCAATGGCTGTTTTTGATACCATGGGTAAGCGCATTTCAAAAGATGACCTGCACGTCGGGTTTGACCTTCGCGGGATCTGGTATAACACTATGACAGGTACATTGCAGGCAAACGGGTATCAGGATTTTGGCTGGACGGATCTTACCCTAAACAAGATGGGTATCCCGATCGCTAACAAAATCTTTTTAAAAGAAACGAGTCAACCCACCGAGCAAAGCGTTGGATGTTGGGACGATAAAAATGGGTTGATCTATTTTCTCTCAGACAATAAGATCGTTGCCTGTTACCTCAACGGCTCGCAAAAAAATGAGGTAAAATTAATTGTGTCGGAAGATAGTGCAACCGAAGAAAATGATGCTTACCTGCCGGAAAAATACAACAGCACCGCATTGATCTTTACCGGGATCGCTAATGCTGAATGGGGCCTGCTTGATGTGGAAAACAAACAGGTAGTACTCTTTGACAGCGCCGGTGGTAAAGCCGGTCAAATATGGAACATTGATTCCGAAAATGAATTTCCTTCCTCCTTTGGTTTCTCCTACGCCAATGGCATTGTCTTCATTTTTAATAAAGAAGACCGGGTTTGGACAGGTTATAAATAATTCATCGCTCCACATTAATAACAGCCGCTGACAGCCACGGCATATCTTTATAAAATAAACAATTATTTTATTGAAGCAGGTTTTTAAATACATCAACGATTTTTATACCAGGGAATTTAAACTGATTTACATGCTGTTGGTGCTGACTGTCCTTGGAGCATTGATCTATCTCAATTACTGGCACGGGTTAGAAAAAAAATGGGTGTTGGGTAGCAAAACGGGCCTTTCACATTTTGCCGGTTATTATTTACTATACTTCGTGCCTTTTGCCTCGGCATTTTTTCTGCAGCTGCTATTTTATAAAGATTGCAAATATTACAAAAGCGGTTGGTTTTGGATAATTCTTTTTTTAGCGCCTGCCTTTTTTTCTTTTCGTGTAAATTTCAATTTCCATAGACCGCTGGTGATGGAAATTTTTAAAGGCGCCGACCAGGACCTTTACCTGCACAGTATCAACTGGATAATTCGTGTCTTTGTAGTATTGCTCCCCGTCTTCATTACCTGGTATATTAAAGACAGGGGCAATCAACCATTTTACGGTGCGAAGGCATTGGATAATATCCGGCCGTATATTATTATGCTGGCAGTTATGGTTCCCCTGATCGCACTAGCCAGTACTCAAAAAGATTTTTTACAGGTGTACCCAAAAGCAAAATTGCTGACCGGGATCACGATGAACAGCTGGTCGGATAAATGGCGCTACCTACTTTTTGAACTCAGCTACGGATTTGATTTTGTGAGCATTGAATTTTTTTTCCGCGGATTTTTAATATTGGCATTGCTGCAAATTTGCGGGCAGCACTGCATCATTCCGGTGGCCTGTTTTTATTGTGCCATACATTTTGGAAAACCCATGGGCGAAGCCATCAGTAGTATTTTTGGTGGAATACTATTGGGCATCGTATCCTATAATTCCCGCAGTATCTGGGGCGGCCTGCTGGTACATTTAGGCATTGCCTGGATGATGGAGATCGGCGGTTTCCTGGGTAATTTTTTTTATAGTTGAGATAAAGGGAAATAATAATATGTCGATTTCGCCAAACCGGCGACTAATTTTCTCTTTGAAATTAGCTGCATAACCCGTATTTTTAAGACACTATGAAAAAAACTTTACCCTCTTTTTTACCACTTGTTTTTTCTGTTTTTTTATATGGATGCCCATATGATTCTCCCTACAATTTAGATGAAAGTCCTTTGCAAAATATCGACGAAAGCCTGCTGGGTAAATGGATTGCACCCATTGCGCGGCCGGGCAATAAAAAATATGCAGGAAAAGGAGAATGGGTAAAGATATTTTTTGAAAAAAGAACGGACATGGATTACGACCTTGTGATCACCGGACATATTGAAGAGCTGAACCCTTATCATGTGGTCACCAACGATTCCATTAAAGGCACAGCCTACCTGTCGGCTATTGCCGGAAAGCAGTTCCTGAATGCCTATATCCATGGAAAGGTCTATATCGCAGAAGTAAAAAAGGACAATGGGAATGTATCCATACTTCCGCTTGCTGAATACTTTACTTCCAAGCTTATAAAAAATAGCCGGGAACTTCGTACTGCTGTGGAGTTCCATTATAAAGTACAGGCAAAGCCGGGCTACGACCCGTTTTTTTGTTTAAAAAAATTACAAAGAGATGTCGATGCACCATAAAATAAATTTCTAATGCCACGAATACACGACAGGCGCGAATAAATTCGACACCTACAAATCCTTCACAATTTTGTAATTTGCCGGTTCATTAAATGATTGCTGCATGCTAAAGAGCAAAATTGCCGGGATCGGGATGTACGTACCTGAGAACGTTTTCACCAATGAGGACCTCACGCGATACATGGATACCAACGACGAATGGATACAGGAACGTACCGGTATTAAAGAGAGGCGGTATGCCCACCGCACAGAAGAGACTACTACTACAATGGGCGTTGAAGCGGCAAAAATAGCTATTCAAAGGGCTGGCACAACTGCACAGGATATAGACTTTATCATTTTCGCGACACTGAGCCCTGATTACTATTTCCCTGGGTGTGGCGTGCTCGTACAAAGGGCCATGCAAATGAAAGAAATAGGGGCACTGGATATCCGCAACCAGTGCAGTGGCTTCGTATACGCCTTGTCGGTAGCGGACCAGTTCATCAAAACCGGTATGTATAAAAATATACTGGTGATTGGCAGTGAAAAACATTCTTTTGGCTTGGATTTTTCAACAAGGGGAAGAAATATATCGGTAATATTCGGGGATGGCGCAGGAGCCGTCGTATTGCAGCCGGCAGAAAAAGACGGCCAGGGAATACTGAGTACCCATTTACACAGCGACGGAGAGAATGCGGAAATGCTGGCAATGTATAACCCGGGTACCCACGCCAACCATTGGGTAAAAGATAAAGTAGCCGATTTTAACGACGCTGAAATAGCGGACATGTTCATGAGTAAGGAAATGATCGATCACGCGCAGAACTTTCCATTTATGGATGGTCCCGCCGTTTTTAAAAAGGCCATTGTCAAATTTCCTGAGGTAGTAATCGAGGCCTTGTCTGCTAACGGCCTTGCTACCACTGATCTTGACATGCTTATCCCTCACCAGGCTAATTTGCGCATCAGCCAGTTTGTGCAACAAAAGCTTGGACTCAAAGATCACCAGGTATATAACAATATTCAAAAATTCGGCAATACAACCGCGGCATCCATCCCCCTCGCCTTATGCGAAGCCTGGGAACAGGGTAAAATCAAGGAGGGTGATCTTGTTTGCCTGGCAGCTTTTGGCAGTGGCTATACCTGGGCGAGTGTGCTTATCCGCTGGTAACCGGACCGGATAACGGATAGTATCTCTCTCAATAGCTATCCCAAAATCCCATCCTTCAAACAGCTTATCTTTACGCGCAATAAAACTAAATGAGTCGCAAAATTATCTATTTCATCAATCCAATTTCGGGTACCAGGGGAAAGGAAGCGTTGATTAAAAAAATTGAAGAAAAGACTGCGCTTCAAAATATACCTTTCGAAATTTTACCTACCAATGCAGAGGGCAACTATTTTTTTCTGAAGGAAAAAATTCGAAACGAGGACATCACAGATATCGTTATTTGTGGTGGCGATGGTACGGTAAACACGATAACAGGGTCGCTGTTGGAGGAAGATGTAAGTGTTGGGATCATACCAATGGGCTCGGGCAACGGCTTGGCGCTGGCTGCAAAAATCCCTAAACAAACTGATAAAGCGCTCGACCTCATCTTTACCGGCAAAGCAACTTATATCGATTCATTTTTTATCAACGACATTTTTAGCTGTATGTTGTGCGGACTGGGATTCGATGCACAGGTGGCCCATGATTTTGCGCGCCAGCCAAAAAGAGGCCTGGCAACCTACATAAAACAAACGTTGATCAATTTTATAAATATCCGTCCCTGGACATTTGAAATAGTTAACAAAGGCAAATCTTTGACTGTCTCCGCGTATTTTATGTGCATCGCAAACGGCAACCAGTTTGGGAACCAGTTTACCATTGCTCCCCGCGCCAAACTTCATGATGGCTTGCTGGACATTGTCATCGTAAAAAAAATGAGCAGGATTGGCTTTATTTGGTCGGTTTTTCGGCAGGTACGCAATGGCAGGGTAAAAGAATACACTGAAAATAATTTTCGTAAAACAGGCGTCGTTTACTTTCAAACTGACAAGCTGATCATAAATAACCCGGCCGGTGCTCCGCTGCACATCGATGGTGATCCTTCCGATACCTCGAAAAAACTTACCATCGAAATCATTCCCGATGCATTTAAATTGATACAGCCCAAAATAAAATAATTTAATATAAAAAGCGGTAACTTACAGTTATAATAATTTACTCATTAAAAGTTAGCGATATATGCGTACGGTTGTAAACATTTTACAAAATAAACCACCGGTATTTAATTTTATTGATCCAGATGCAAAAGTGATAGAGGCGTTGCAGTTGATGAATTCAGTTAACCTTAGTTATTTGGTTGTTAAACGCGATGATGAATTTCATGGTATTTTTTCTGAAAGGGATTACAGCAGGAACGTAATTTTAAAAGGCTTACAAAGCTCCACAAGCGCTGTAAAAGATGTGATGAGCACCTCATTGCCCATTGTAACAATGCAGGATACCGCCGAAATATGCATGCAATTATTCAACACACATAAAACACGTTACCTGCTCGCCTTTGATCAAAAAGTATTTAAAGGCGTAATCACCATCAACGACATACTAAGAGAAGCCATCGAAAATAAAGAGATGGTATTCGATAAATTAATATTGCAGGAATTTGCCGAAATGCAGGATAAGATCTATTAGGATATTTGTGCTAATTATTGAGCAAAGTCAAAAGATCATGTAAAGTTTGCTGGTTATAATTCGTATTAAAGGATGCAATCACGTCCTTTTTTTCTGCGGCCGTTAGATGAAAATTCAGCGTCGCCCCTTTTTCCTCCTTCTTTGGAACATAAACGAACGTCAGGCGGTTCAGCCTGTAATTGGTTGAATCGCTTAAATAGCTATATTGATCCGATTGGGTATAGTCCTGGAAATTATGCCAGTTATGCTGTAGCATAGTAGCCGGTTTGATCAAAATATCTGTGATAGAACCAGTCTCCAAAGGGTGTTGCCAATAATCATGCTCCCGGTCCCGCATCTGTAAAATTACCACACCACCCGTGTTAGCGGCGATCCATTCCTTAAAATTATCAATAAAGCGCATCGTGGTTTCCTGGCCAAAATTATCCCTTATACCTGCATCCATCACATCAATGACCGGGTTAGTCGGTAACCATACATTGGGCAAAATATAGGGAAAAGTAGCGTTCATCCGCAATGCCGTAAGCAGGCGGATATTGCCCGGCCCCTGCCTGGCAAACAAGGCGCCGAAATCCACTGCATCGGGCGTATAATCCTTCTCCCCGGAAAATGCCAGCGGCTTCATCATAAAACTAAGCGGTTGTGTGCCAATCATCATTTTTCGGCCGTCCCTTGTGATCACCGAATTAAAGATCATCATCGGTATCCTGGCAGCTTTTTCATCGGTTGTATAATCTTTTATTTGTTTATTCAGGATGCCGCCGGAGTTTTCATTCAGTTTTTCTTCAAAGGCATAGCCCCTGTCTTTTACATATTGATAGGGGCCGATCGAAAATTTTTGAGCGGGTGCAAATATGTCCCTGCTGATCATGGATGAAAATATCGGGTTCAACAGGTCCAGCGTGATATTATCGGTGTATCCCGCATCATGGATATTGATCGAAGCAGCCTTGAGCTTTTCAGTGTACAATTCGCGGAAATAAGTTGCAGATAACATACCGCCGCTGGAGCCGCTGATCAGGAATGTCTGGCGCATTAAATTCCCTTTGGTTATACTATCCAGTTGTTGCAAAGTATTCATTACG
>JBDSLD010000289.1:0-2893 GCA_039916545.1 Ferruginibacter sp. | reverse complement strand
AATACCGGTAGCCTGGCAGAATATTTTTCACTTAACGGCAGCATAGTTGCAGAGCTGTCAAGATAAAAAGTAGTTCCGGTTGTACTGAACACCCTCGCTAAGGGTTCTCTTTCCAGTACATTCACCTGAAGCCTTTCGTTATTATCAAAGAACAGTTGAGCTGACTTTACCCAAACATTTTTTTGCAGGGCCCATTCCAGGGCCTTAAGATCAAAAGATCCTACAGGCATACCGACCGGCTTTCCGCTGGATAAGGAAGTGATTACACCAATGATATCATTTTTGTCGACAAAATAGTTATTACTTACACCTTTGATATTGATATCTACATTGGTACATTTCTTAGTATCCTTATTTTGTATGGCGGCAACCAGCAACATAACGGTGCCTGTACCTATGGCAGACCATAGTGTAAAAAGCAGCATGTTTTTTATGATTTGTCTTTTTGCCATAACCATAACAGCGAATCAATGGTTTTAACTTATACTATTTTATTATCTGTTCTAACGTTTTCCGCATCAGGAAACAGGAAGAGATAAATTAACGGGATTGACTGTTAAGTAACCTACCACTCATCCTTCTTCAGTTAATATTTTTTTTATTGGTTGTACTAATGTGTCAATGTCTCCCGCGCCGGCCGTTATTAAAACATTTCCTCCAAAACCTTCTTCCAAACGCGTATGCTTTTCCAGCATAAAGTGTTTTAACAATGATTCTTTACTCATTACAATTTTATCTTCACTGTGCATCCGTTCTAAAATCATTTCGCTGCTCACTCCTTCCATTGGCAGTTCCCTTGCGGGATAAATGGGCAATAAAATTATTTCATCCGCCAGGTCCAATACTTCTGCAAAGCCGTCTGCCAGGTCCCTAGTTCTGCTGAACAAATGTGGCTGAAAAACCACGGTACATTTTTTATCAGGGAACATTGATTTTGTACCCCTGATCAACGCCCTTAATTCTTCCGGATGGTGAGCATAATCATCAATATAAATTTGTTTATCTTTTTTCAGGATATATTCAAATCTCCTTTTTACTCCCCTAAAATCCGCAACTGCTTTTATTATCTTTTCATCTTCAATTCCAATGTAATGAGCAACCGTGATAGCCGCAATGATATTTTCAATATTATGTTCTCCCCCCATATTCAAAACAACTTCTTGTAAGGTCCACTCGGTATTATCCGTATTATTCACCACGATATCAAATCGGTAGCTTCCATTTTCCATTTTAATATGAGTGGCATATACATCCGCATTTTTATCGTACAAATGATAAGTGAGCAACTCATCTGCCACCAGTTCGGCATTTCTCTTGAGCCCGTATTTGTGAATCAAAAGACCGCCCGGCTTTACCCTGGCTGCAAAATCAATAAAAGCCTGTTCCATATTTTCAGCGGTACCATAGATATCCAGGTGATCCGGATCCATGCTACTGATAATGGCTATATCGGGGCTCAGTTTCAAAAAGCTCCTGTCATACTCGTCGGCTTCTGCCACACAAACATTATTCTCGCTGCTCCAGAAATTGCTGTTATAGTTTACGGCAATACCGCCCAGAAATGCATTGCAGCCAAACCCACTGTGCCGAAGTATATGCGCCACCATTGTACTGGTAGTTGTTTTGCCATGTGTGCCGGCAATACAAATGTTATAAGCGCTGTTGACTATAGCGCCCAGCACATCACTCCGCTTTATTACGGTATAATCATTTTGCTGATAAAAATTCAATTCTTTGTGGTCCTTCGGCACAGCAGGCGTATAAATAATCAGCTGTGCCGTTCTATCAAGAAGCGCGATATTATCTTCGTAATGAATATTAATCCCTTCGGCCGATAATTGATTTGTTAAAGCCGTAATTGTTTTATCGTAGCCGCTAACGGCTACGCCCAACGAATTAAAATATCTCGCCAACGCGCTCATACCAATGCCTCCGATACCAAGTAAATAGACGGCCGCTCCTGCTGATGCATGGGAATGCAAACCCAGGGACGATAATATTTTATTGTATTCTTTCATTAATAATTTGCAAATAGTTGATGATAAAAGAATAATATGGCCATTTATTTGCCAGGCTGATTCAATTCATCGAATATTACTTTATTATCTTATTTAGCTTTATTCTTTACTTGTTTTTTATGCACTATTCTTCCCCAATCAGGTTTGATAAAATTTTAGTGGCGATTATTTCATCCGAATCCGGAACAGCCAATAAACCAATATTTGTTTTAAATTCTTCCTTCCTTTGCTCATCTTTTGAAAGGCTGATAACAGACGGTACCAACTTCTCAAACGCCTCACTATCCTTTATTAATACTCCTGCATTTTTATTAACTAATTTTTGTGCATTAACTGTTTGGTGATCTTCCGCTGCAAATGGAAAAGGCACCAACACCGCCGGTTTTTTCATTATACATAATTCGGCGATCGACATTGCACCGCTCCTGCTAATGACCACATCGGCTGCCGCATAAGCATATTCCATTTGTATAATAAAATCGCTAACCCATATATTGGGTTTTCCAGCTGCCGATTCTTTTCCCTTGTCTGAGTAAGGCTTTCCGGTTTGCCAAATAAGCTGCAGGTTATTTTTTTCAAATTCGTCTATCCCCGCACTTAATGCCTCATTGATACTTTTGGCTCCAAGGCTTCCGCCAATCGCAAGCACCGTATTTTTGTAAGGGTCCAATCCAAAAAAACGAATTGCGTCTTCGCTGGTAACCGTACTTTTAGAAATATTTTCTCTTACCGGGTTTCCGGAAATAATTATCTTTTTTTGCGGAAAGAATTTTTCCATACCATCTACGGCCACAAAAATCTTCGTTGCTTTTTTGGTTAACATCAAATTGGCATTTCCTGCAAAAGAGTTGCTTTCATGAATAAATGTTTTTACC
>JBDSLD010000288.1:0-37395 GCA_039916545.1 Ferruginibacter sp. | reverse complement strand
ACAGCCGGTCCGCCAGCTGGCGGATAACCGGAACGCTGCTGTTTTGCTTCTTGAAAAATTAGGCTGCGCATTTTTTCAATTCCGATTTCATCGGAACCGAACCAACGAAAGGCAGCTAACCCGGTTACTGGTGCAGATGATCAAACAGTGGACACACTTAAATGCCTTTTAATAAACAGATCAGCAATATTTTATTTTAGGCCATTTCTTTAGTTTCAAATTAATAATATTCAACAAGAAAAATCTCCATAATCTATTGTCTGTAAAGGTTTTCAGCGTTTTCTTGCAAACACTAAATAATGATGCTTTTCTTTCTTGTTGAAACTAAAGCGCAAAAACAATCATTATTATATAAATGTGTAATACATTTGATAAGTCCATCTGTAAACTGCATCTCTAAAACATCCAGTCAATTTTAAAACACGCCATATGCCACTATTAACAGTTCTGATAGTTTTGATTGTTGCCGGAGTTATCCTTTACCTGATCAACCGGTATATTCCAATGGACAGCAAAATAAAAAGTATTTTAAATATTGTAGTCGTGATTGTGATTATAGTATGGCTGCTCAAGGTTTTCGGAATATGGGGTTCTATTTCTTCCATTAAAGTATAAAGTAACGCTCAGTGTCCTCTGAAGAGCGTGTAATTTGTAAAATGTTTATAAACTAACTGGCCGCGCAAATTGGTCGTGGAACAGTTTTTGCAACCAGGGAAAGAAAAAAATCATGAAACAAATTATTACTGTCTGCACGATTGCTGCAATGTCATTTCTTACAAGGACTTCGGACGCGCAGGATAAAAGCACCCGGCCAAGCCCACCTGCAAAGGCAACTGTCACAACCACAAAAGGGACTACTATCACTATCGATTATAGCCAACCCTCAGTAAAGGGAAGAGCAATTGGAAAAGAGATTGCCAAATTTGGCGAGGTATGGCGCACAGGAGCGAATGAAGCTACTATCTTCGAAGTAAGTAAGGATGTAACCATTGCCGGTAAAAAATTACCAGCAGGAAAATACGGCCTGTATTCAATTCCGGGTGAAAAAGAATGGACCATCATTTTAAATAAAAAATCAGATTTGTGGGGCTCTGATGGTTATAGCGAAGCTGATGATGCTTTGCGTTTTACTGTTAAACCAGCTAAAGCTAAAACATTCACAGAAAAAATGACCTTCGGTATAACAGAGAGCGGTTTAGTTTCTTTGATGTGGGGCGATGTACAGGTTGATTTTACAGTGGAATAATTATTACAATATTCATAAAAAAAATGTCGCTGATTTTCTCAGCGACATTTTTTATGATCAATGATTAGTTTTTGGATCTGGAGTAGGGTGGTATATTCTTTCCGCTTTTTGCAATATTTCTTTTTTATCCAGCGTCATGTGTTTTGTTTGTTGATTTTGGAACATCATCATTTGGTCCTTAAAATGCGGTGATCCAGGGTGCTGCGAAGCACCAAAAGTATTTACTGATTCTATAATTGGCAGGCCCTTTTTTGGGTAACGCACAAAACAAATATAGGCGTCACCGACAGTAATTTTTCGCATGCCTTTTACATAGGGTTCAGTATAGGCAGCCGACAATATATCAGGTAAACCATCTGCCGGCCTTACGTCATTATCTCTTACAAGCTTTTGAATATCTCCCAACATAAGCTCAGTAGAACCAAAATTTTTGAGCATATAATCATGTATGTATTGAAAAGATTCCACCCCTTCCTGCAGGGTCAATTCCCTTGGTGGAGTACCACCTAATTTTTTGGAAACATAATCGTAAAGGATTAGAAAAACAGCAGCGCCTTTGCTTGTTTTGACAGCTTTTTTATCCCATTCCTGCAAATTTTTAATCACCGCCTTTAACTGGGGATAATCGTCCGAATTTAAATGTAGCAAGCTATCTATTCCATAAGCAAATTGTAACTGTTGCGGGTATTCGCGGTCGAATTTTATTTTTTTTAAAGTCTCGTAATCTATCTTACCAGTTCCTTTTACCAGTTCTGTAAATCGTTCGCTGCGGTTATTATTATTTTGCTCGAAGCCATCATTGGGATCATAGTTTTTTGGATCAAGATTATATTTTTTTTCTGTTGCAAGGAAAGGCGAGTGGTTGGTATTAAATAAATAGCCGGCCGGTGGATTTATATATTGAGGCAAAGCCATAACAGGTTTAAACTTCGTCCATAAGGTAGCGGATGTATTACCGGGTAAAACACTTTTCCAATTGTAGCGGGTATCAGGATTTCGAAAAGGCAGTTTTGCATTACTAATATAAAATATAGTATCATAGCGATCAGCATAAACAATATTGAACATGGGCAGACTCGTCATAGACAGCGCTTTATAAAACTCTGTAAAGTTTTTTGCTTTGTTCATCCTGTACCATTCCTCTAACGCTTTGCAATCCATATTTGCCGGCAGGCGCATCGAGAAGACTCCCTGTTTTGTTTTTACTGTTGCGCCGTACTTGCTCCAGTAAATTTTCTTACTAACGGTAAAGGGTATGTGCTTTATTTTTAGTTTTGCTTTTTTAACTTCCAGGGTCAGCCACTCACCATCGAATTTGTATTGATTATTATTGGCTGGATTCATTTGCAACTGGTACACATCTATTTTGTCCGGGTTGTTAACTGTGTGCGCCCATCCAAGGTTCTCGTTGGTACCATGAAAAATCAGGCAGCCACCCGGAAACAAACCACCTAGCATGTTCCAACCTTGTTCACTTTGCACATGGGCTTCGTAAAAAGCGGTTGGCCCTTCTATAGGCTGGTGCGCATTTATGGCAAGAAAAGCTTCGCCGGTAGTTGTTTTTGAAGGATGGAAAGCAAAAGCATTTGAACCCTGAGAAGAAAAACCAGGAATGGTTCCAATGGATCCGCCAAGTATTTTTGGCAGGGCATTATCTACGCCACAAAATATACTAAGTGAAAAGACAGTGGCGGTGAGATATTCCTTCTCATCAAATGGAAAAGCCTTTTTATATTTTATTTCGCTTTTGTGAGTTTTCGCGTAATCATTTAATCCCTGTACATAACCTTTAACCAAGGCGACAAAATCTGCACTGAGCTCGCTCCACTGCTCATCTACCAGTTCCCTGCATCTTAATAAGTTTATAACATAATCAGCTTGCGCACCTTTTTTTCCTAAAGCAGAACCAAGTTTTGCCTTTCCTGATAATATCACCAATTGCAGCGTGGTGAAATCATCTTCCGCATGTGCCCATGCAAGTCCGTATGCAACCTCTGGGTCGGAGGGTGCAAAAATGTGGGGCACACCGAAGCTATCGCGGGCGATGGTAATATTAGCAGGATTTATCTGCGCGGATACAGTCCCGGTAAAAAAGGTAAATAATAATAAAAGAAATTTCATGCTGAAAAATAATGAAAAATGCAGGATGTCACGCGAAGTTTTCTTAAAGTCTCCCATGTTTTTTTACAATAAAAAAGAACGACTAAATTGTTGTTGTACACCAAAAAAAAATAGCGATGTAGCAGACTAGGTCTTATCGCCATACCAGTAAATACAAGTAGCTTTACTAATTAATTTTTCGTAAATGGATAAATCCGTGCAAATAATTGATCAAACAAAAAAATGGATCAATGAAGTTGTGGTTGGATGCAACTTTTGCCCATTTGCCGCCAATGTAATGAAGCAAAAAAGCGTGCATTACCAGGTGGAAGCAAGTGAATTATTAACTGTATGCAGGCAATCTTTTTTGCAGGAGGCCACTCGCCTCGACAACGATAAAAGTATTGAAACCATTTTCCTGATCTTCCCGAATTCATTTGAGCAGTTTGATGATTACCTCGACCTGGTTTCATTTGCTGAAAAAAAGTTGAAGCAAAAAGGTTATGAGGGCATATATCAACTGGCTAGTTTTCACCCCCTTTACCAGTTTGCCAATTCACCAGGTAATGACGCTGCTAATTATACCAACAGATCTGTGTATCCTATGCTGCACCTGTTGCGTGAAGAAAGTATAGATAAAGTATTGGAACATTATAACGGACCTGAAAATATACCGGACCGCAATATAAATTTCGCCAGGGAAAAGGGATTGACTTACATGAAGATGTTGAGGGATGCATGTTTGTAAGATTTAAATAGCAGTAAAAAATTTACTTGTTAATACTATAATTATTGAATCCTGTTAAGGCTTTTGCCTTGCCAGGAATATTAAAATATTAAATATGCAGATATTATGGAAATACCTGGCCCCTTATAAATGGCTCGCTATTTTTTCTATGTTGCTGGCTGCGGTGGCACAGGCGCTCAATTTTTTGGACCCGGTGATTTTTGGCAGGATCATCGATCACTATGCATTAAACCCCGGTAATAAAACACAGCAGGAATTGGTAACCGGAATATTATGGTTATTATTATTGGCGATCGCGGTGGCCATTGCTTCTAAACTCGCCAAAACTTTCCAGGAATATTTTCTTCGGCTGGTGGTGCAGAAATTCGGAAAAAATATTTTTGATGATGGACTCAAACAAACCCTCCGGTTATCTTACCAGGAATTTGAAGAACAAAGAAGCGGTGAAACGCTTTCCATACTTCAAAAAACACGAAAGGATACAGAGAATTTTCTTAGCTCATTTATAAATATCTTATTTTCTACTTTGGTAGGCATGGGCTTTTTGATCTACTATGCCATTACCAAACATTGGGCATTGATACCGGTTTTTTTTGTTGGCGTAGTGTTGTTGGGCGGATTAACGGGGTTACTCAGTAAAAAAATTAAAACCATTCAACGGAAGATCTTCAGGGAAAATGCAGTCATGTCTGGTAACATCACGGAATCGCTTAGAAATATAGAATTGGTCAAAAGTCTCGGGCTTACTTATCCCGAAATAAAAAGACTCAAAACATTTACGCAGAATATTTTTGATCTTGAAATGATGAAAGTTAAAAGAGTACGAACGCTTACTTTTTTACAAGATATCACGCTTAACTTTCTAAAACAATCCATTCTCTTTATTTTACTTTGGCTCATTTTCAGAAAGATATTGACAGCAGGAGAACTTATCTCCATGCAATTTATTATGAACTACATTTTTGTTCCCCTCCAGGACCTTGGATCTATCATCCTCGCCTATCGCGAGGCAGAAGCTTCCCTGCAGAATTTTGATATACTCATGAACAAGCCAATAGAGGTGCGTCCGGAAGAACCAATAGAACTGGGCGATGTGGAAACCCTCGAATTTAAGAACGTGGTGTTTAAACATAAGACGGCCACAGAAATAGCCATCGATGACATTTCGTTTAAAGTCAAAACCGGTCAGTCTATTGCTTTCGTTGGTCCGAGTGGCTCCGGTAAATCTACGCTGGTAAAATTATTGGTTGGATTGTATAGTCCGGTAAGTGGGAATATTTATTTTGATGATGTATCAGTAAAGGATATACGCTACAATAAAATAAGAAGACAAATAGGTTTTGTTACCCAGGATACGCAATTGTTTGCAGGATCTGTAAGGCAAAATCTTCAGTTCATCAAAGCCGGCGCTACAGAAGAAGAAATGGTCATGGCATTACAAAAATCAGCTTCCTATAAATTGCTTAACAGTGCCGCCGGGTTGGATACAGTGTTAGGGGAAGGCGGAACCAAATTATCCGGAGGTGAAAAGCAACGGTTGTCTATCGCCCGTGCATTATTGAGGAACCCTAAAATATTGATCTTTGATGAGGCAACGGCCTCACTCGATTCGCTTACAGAGGAAGCGATCAGCGATACCATCAATAATATTGTCGCAGAAAGAAAGCAGATCATAATCACCATTGCGCACCGACTTTCTACTATTATGAATGCGAATACAATATATGTGCTTGAAAAAGGAAAGATCGTGGAAACCGGAACCCACGAGGAATTGCTTGCATTGAAGGGTTTGTACTATGCCATGTGGCGGCAACAGGTTGGAGAAAGATACACAGGTGCTAAAAAAGAGCCGGTACCGATCCAGCCAATTGGCTTACCTGCTGAGTACCTGTAACCGTATTCAGGTAGGAAAATCTCTCCATATCAAATTCTTTTCAGCCATCCCGTAATACTCATCCTGCTCCTGTTGGCCATTGTTACTTCATGGTCCATCTCATCGCTTTTAAAAAAAACAGCGGTCTGTGATTGGGGTAAAATTTTTTGCACTTCATCATTTTGATATACCAGTAATTGACCGCCGTCCTCTTCCAGCCAGTCATCATTTAGATAATTGATGAGCGAGTATTTCCTGTTGCTGTCATTTTTAAACTGGTCCTTGTGCCGTTTGTAAAAACTGCCTTCTTCATATACGGCGTAATGAAATTCGTAATCATTGATGCCGGCATAGCATGTACTATTGAGCCGGTCGATAAAATCTTCTATACGCTGTAAAAACTCCTGCTCAAAAATGTTGTCGTGTTTTTTATCCATCCAGTAGATCTTGTCGCCCCGCATTTTTTGTTTGGCATCTTTTACCTCCCCGTTTCCAATTCCCGCGGCAGTCATCATTTCGTCTTTTTGCAGACGAATTATATTTTGTTGCAATCCTTTTGATAATGCATCATTTAAGAAAAAGGTATCGATGCCTATCTTGTTTTCCAGGTAGCTATCGATCAATAGATCAAATTGGTTATTCATTATCTGAGTTGAGTTGGGCAAGGTAGTTCTTTAACTACCAAGTCTGTTATGCTTTATTGCAGATAGACAAAAGGGTTTTATCTTTACCGGCGAACATCAAGCATGAAAGACTTTAAGAAATATTACATCATACCGGCATTACCTGAAGAGGTTTTTCTCGCCCTGACATTGCCGGCTACTATTCAATTATGGACGGGTGAAGAAGCTGAAATGAGCACCGAGCCCGGCAGCGAATTTTCTTTGTTTGACGGTAGTATTTCCGGTAAGAATATTGCGTTTGAATCTGGAAAAAGGATCGTGCAGGAATGGTATTTTGGCGGGCAGGAACCAGAATCAATTGTTACGATAAAATTACATCCGCACAAGCAGGGCACCTCAGTTGAACTACTTCATACAAATATTCCTGACGAGGCATATAATGAAATGGTAGAAGGCTGGACCCATAATTACTTCGGGTTACTGATCAGTTTTTATAGTTGATCGAAGCTCTTTTCTACAGCAAGTGGGATGTTGTTAGCGCCACGCCACCCGATATTATTTGGCTAAGCCCAGAGAGGCGATATTTTGGCAGAAGACAAATTCTACCTGGTGAAGCGCCATCGGCGCGGTATTACCAGGTGGCGGAAGGATTAACGTGGCATCAACCAGACTTCTATTTGTTTCGAATTTTAACCCTGCTACAGGCGAGCAACCTGCTATTTATTTTATCCGCGTGCGACCAATCGTCATTCCATAATATGGAAAAAACGTCCAGGTTATGGAATTGGTTAATTTTGGTCATTCATAAGACACTTGCCTGTATTGGGTTTTACAAAATGGCATAGTTTGTGAAATCCCGTTATTATATTTTTCAAATCAAACCTACTTACTAACGAGTATCCGGCCACAGTCCTGTTGCTACCTCACAGAAGAATTAATTGAAGTCGTTTTCATAGGGTACGGATTAAAAATTACCGGGGTCTCTACCCCGGTTTTTTTATGACTATAATGGTATCGCTTCTTTAAAGAACTGCCTTTATAGAAGATAGCACCATTCTTATTTGGGCGTAAGAAATCTCTTCCGGTAAATTTTCTTTCAACGTTTTAGTGCTTAAGTGCCCAAATTTTTCAATAGCAGACTTTATCAGCTCCTGCTTCTCTATAGAAAGGAATTGATTAATGTCTATTTCCCCAATACCTACAAAATAAAACAGGTGAGATTCAATCGTGCCGACTGCCAGGTTTCTTTCCTTTGCAATCTCTTCGATTGTTTTGCCTTCCTTAAATAGATTAAAGCTTGACATTTTTGTACCTGTTTTAATTTCTATACTTTTTTCTGCCCGTTTTCTTTTGTCAGGCTTTGCGTCTATATTGGTTTGCAACTGATGCTGCCCGCAGTAGTCACGGATAATTGGTAGAAACGCTTCTCCAAACTGCAATGATTTAACGGGCCCGAATCCGCTGATCCGGCCGAGGGCTTCAATTGTTTGCGGCAGGAACAAGGCCATCTCCTCCAAAGTATTGCCGCTGGCAATTAAATATACCGGCATGTTTTTTTCTTCACAAAGCAGGTCTCTTTTTTCGCGGAGTAATTTGTATAATTCTGGGTGCGGACTGTCTGTTTTAACCCGGGTTGATTTTCCTGCGTAGGCATTCGCAAATAACAACGACTTTATAAATGTCCTTTTATGTTGCAGGTAATCTGCAACTATAAAACCATTTTTGCAACCCCTTAACAAATGCAGGGATAAACAAACGCTTATATATAATTCTGTCAATAATTTATTAAAATCACCGGCTATCCCTTTACTTTCTGTTTCCGCGGGACATATGTTTATTTCATTTTTTAAAACATCCAATTCAATTACAAAATGATTGGCCGCAGCAACCAGGCGTTTTTGCAATAGTTCATTTTTCTCCGGTAACCCGGGCTGTTCAAATAGTTGATTTAATTGCGCTTCAAACTTTTTTGAAATAGTCGCAATACCCGCCGCCACGGAATGAATTTTTTCTATTGAAGGTATTGCATCATCATTAAAAGAACCCTGTTGTAACGTTACAAATGAAAGGATCGCTTTCGCACTTAACTGTTGTGCTGAAAAATCAAAAAGTTTTTTTATTTCGTCTTTTTGAAACTGGCTTTTAGCCTGCTCCAGGATCTGTAATTGCACGGCCACGATCTGTTGTGTTTTTGCAAAATTTGTAATGCGGTAGTCGCTGTGTAAACTATTATTGTTAATGCGGCTATGCAAAACCATCCCCTGCAAATTAGTGCAACGGCTTAAGGCAACATACACTTGTCCGGGTGCAAATGCCTCGCCTGCATCAATGATAGCTTTTTCAAAAGTCAGCCCCTGGCTTTTGTGTATCGTGATTGCCCATGCTAGTCTTAACGGAAATTGTGTGAAAGAACCGATCTCATTTTCTTCGACCTGGTTAGATGTTTTATCAACTGCATACCGGATATTTTTCCACTTTTCTTTTTTTACCTCGATTGGCCCAGGATCGCCATTACACAATACAAGGATGTTTTCGTCTTCAATTTTTTCTACTCTTCCAATTTTGCCATTGAAATATCTTCTGACCTTTTCAGTGTCATTTTTTATAAACATCACCTGCGCGCCAATTTTTAATTTCAGCAACAGATCGGCAGGAAAAGATTTTTCATAAAACTCGCCCTCTATCACCGCATTAAAATTTCGTAGTTGACCATTTAACTCATTTAGTTCCTTAAAGTTTATCGCGTCAGCCTTACTATTATGAGTTGTCAGTGTGATGTAATTCTCTTCTTTTGCGGGATTAAAACCAGGCAGGTACCGGCTATGCAGTAAGTCAAATCCGTCTTTGTCCATCTCGTTGTTACGTACCTTATTTAAAACGTCAACAAATAAGGCATCGCTCTGGCGGTAAATTTTATCCAATTCAACGTATACCGGCGGCTGGCTTTCAATAACAAGACTGTTAAAGAAATACTGACTTTTATACCAGGGCGATAGCAGTTGCCATTCTTCATCTTTAACAACAGGCGGCAATTGATACATATCACCGATCAACAAAACCTGTACTCCGCCAAAGGGCCTGGAATATTGGTTTCGCACATGTCGTAACACTGCATCAATAGCGTCAAGCATATCGCATCGAACCATGCTTATTTCATCAATGATCAACAATTCTAATTTTTGCATTACCTCTTTACGGTCATTACTCAGCTTAAGCCGACTGATCAGGCTATTTCTGTCATTAATACTTTCACTCCCGTTAAAACCCTGGCCCATTGGTATAAACGGAGTAAATGGCAATTGAAAAAATGAGTGAATGGTTGTGCCACCTGCATTCATCGCAGCTACTCCAGTTGGTGCAACGATGGCGGTATTTTTTACACTGTTTTCTTTGCAATATTTCAGGAAGGTTGTTTTACCGGTGCCGGCCTTCCCGGTTAAGAATATGGACGTATGTGTGTGATTGATAAAGTCGGATGCAAACTTAAAAGAGTCTGAATGATGCATGTAAAATGTTTTATTTAGCAAAGATCGATATTCGTTGCCAGGCAGGTTTTACCAATTACGTATTATTATTGCTAATCATTCAGAAAGGCTAAATTTTACCCGTCACGGGATTAAAGTGATATCTTTTCGATCATTACAGAGTTATCGTATAAAACAAACCCCCACTCATTTAGTTTGTCAGGGCTGGAAGTGTTATTGCTTTTCAGAATAGATTTACTTGCCCTGATGATATCAGTGATCTCTGCTAAAACCGCATCTCTCTGGCGATACATTTCTTCGGCGTTCTTACTTAAGGTGATAGCTTCTTTGTGCTTTTCGAGACAGAAATTTATTTTGGGTCCGGTTGCCTCCCAGCTAAATCCATCTATCAGGGAAAGGAGCGATCTCTCTCCGTCAGCACTGTGTTTTTCATAGATCTTTTTCGCGAGTTCAAGGCTGTGCCTTACGTTGGTGTAAATCCTGATCCTTCCTTTGGTTGTAGTATTCATTCGTTGTTTTTAAAAATAGAAAAAATGTTACAGCTTCATAAGCGACCCCAAAGTATTGACGAATAGTTGCAATCACAAGGGAAAAACCTCCTCAAAAAACAAGAAAAAAACGCCATGAAAAAAACGAACATGCCAACGCGAGTTAGAGAAAATGCCTGGAAGCCCGGCCGGCAGTAGTATGTATCAGCATACCTGAGCAATGGATATTGAATTTTTAAGCACATTTTATTATTTAGTTGATAATACAATTTTTAACTGTTGCGGATTTCGCTTGCATTACAATCTCTTTTACTGACCTCTCCCGCATGCTGTGCGCGAATATTTATAACTTGTAAACTGTATTTTTGCAACCAATTAAAAAAAAGAAATGGGTTCAGTAATAACCAGGACCAGCTGTCCGTGTTGCGGAGGTACTGCTATCAGGAGGGTTTTAGCATGTAAAGATTATACCGTGTCAAAAGAGATTTTTGATATCTGGGAATGCGGCGACTGTGCTATACGTTTTACCCAGCAGGTTCCCGACCAGGCATCTATTGGCCCATATTATCAATCGGATACATATATTTCCCATTCGGATACGGAAAAAGGACTGATCAATAAAGGATACAAATTAGCAAGGGGTTATACACTTAACTGGAAAATAAAGCTGGTGGGTAATAGCCTGGTGAAAAGTTCGAAGCCGGGTTCGTTACTTGATATTGGTGCCGGAACAGGAGCCTTTCTTCATAAAGCTTTTGAATCTGGCTGGCAGGTAACGGGATTGGAACCTGATGATGGGGCAAGAAAGATCTGTCGCGATAAATATAACCTGGTGTTGGAAAGCCCGGAAAAATTATTCGATCTTCCTGCTAATGAATATGATGCCGTAACCATGTGGCATGTGTTGGAACATGTGCACCAGCTGCATGAGTATATGGAGCAAATCAGGAGAGTATTAAAAAAAGATGGCGTTGCGCTGGTCGCTTTGCCGAATTATAAATCGAAAGATGCTCAACTATACGGAGAGTACTGGGCGGCATACGATGTGCCCAGGCATCTTTACCATTTTACTCCGTCGGCAATGAGCAAATTAGCAGAACAACATGGAATGAAAATGGAATCGATAAAACCTATGTGGCTGGATGCATTCTATATCGCACTTTTAAGCGAAGAATACAAAAAGGGGAAGAGCAATTTGATAGCTGCAGCCTGGAACGGACTGCGATCAAACCTTCATGCGTTTAAAAACAAGGCAGCTTGTAGTTCGCTGGTTTATATTATCCGTCCAATACAATAAGATACGGAATGTAAATTGTATGGACGAAGTTTAAGCGAATGTTTTTCTCTGTATCCTGCTTCTGCCCTGGCGCTGAATATTCCATAAATCGGCTGTCGTAAACGTTTGCTTTTAGGACTATTAAAACCGGTAACCAGGGTTTCATTTAGTACGCTTGTAAGATTTTCCAGTTGTTCGGTACTCATTTGTATAAATAAGCCGGTTGCTTGCTTTTTCATGATCTGTTTTAGTTTTTAGGTTTGATTTACTTAAAAGGATAGTCTTCTTTGTATCCTGCTTTTGCCCTGGCGCTGTATATTCCACATTTCAGCAGCGGTAAATGTTTTGCTGGTTTTTGGGAGTTTATATTCTGTTGCCAATGTTTCCTGTACAAGGTTGGTAAGGATCTCCAATTGTTCACTTCTTAATTGTGATAGAAGACCGGTTAATTGCTTTGTCATGATCGTAGTTTAAAATTTTTTAATTGTTTTATTAAAAAGACATTCTTCTTTGTGTCCTGCTCCTGCCCTGTCTCTGTATGTTCCACATATCAGCGGCGGTAAAAATTTTTACCTTCGGCTGGTATAAGTCCATAGCTAAGGTTTCATTTATAACTGTTGTAAGGTTTTCCAGTTGTTTTGTGCTCATTTGATTAAATAAGCTGGTTGTTGACTTTTTCATGATCGTACTTATTAAAGTTTTTATTGATGTTATTAAAATGAAAATCTTCTCTGTGTTCTGCTCCTATTTTGACGCTGAATGTTCCAAAGATCTGCAGCGGTAAAAATTTTTCCTTTTGGTTGGTTAAAACCTGTAGCCAGCGTTTCTTTTACAACTGTTGTTAGATTTTCTACCATTTGAGTGCTTATTGCTGCGAATAAGTTGTTTGATTGCTTTTTCATGATTTAATTTTTTTACTTTTTTTAGTTTTTTCTTACTTTGATAACACAAAGATATACATTATTAGGTACTATACAACACATAGTACCATTTATTTTTTAGTAGTCGGTAGCGGCTAATAGCTTAGTTTACTTAAAGTCCTTTCTGGTACTGCATTTCATGGAAATACCTCATTTAAAGAATTTTTATTGAAAGGGATAGACGGCAAAATTTTGTCGTTAAATGGTATTTAAACTCAGTGTTAAAGAGGATTATGAATGAAAGGGTGGATTGAAGCACTGGGGGACTTGCAGGAAGAATTTTCTATTTTGAGTCCTGGCAATTGGTATAAGACTCTTTATAAAATGATATCCAAACTGGTAGCGGATGCCTGGTATGAACGCGGAAATGCGATAACTTATTACAATATTTGAATTTAATTGTGTGTTTCTACAGCCAGTCGTGCTGCAGAGTTACCAAGAAGTTCGATAAATCCTGATTATTGAACCCGGTCAGAATAAATAGCAGGAAAGATTTCTCTTTCTGTTACCGAATTATTTACAATACCCGTAATCAGTCCGCGGCAATCCGGGGATTCGCAGCGGCAATTGAAAGGTTCCATATTTTCGTCCAGGAAAGTTGAATAATCGAGGGTGAGTTCCTCGCCTTTGGAAATGGCTCTTAAAGCAATAACATTTAATCCTTTATAAGTGGTATTGGGAGTACAACTGTGATTTTGGGGGGCCCAGCCTGAGGGATCGTAATCCCAAAGCAAAAAAACCTCTTTACTAAGCGGGTAGGCATATTTCCGAAAGGTTTCCTTCTCCCCCTCGTTCCAGTTTGCTGCTACATAATTGCGGGTTACGATGGGTTGAGATTGCTCCTCACCTTTAAAAACCAATTCACCCAAATCGATATTACAGGCTGCATAAATACCATAACCTGCTATCGAATTGCCCTTCATTATGTACTTTTTTTTATTCCGCCGGTGCCTTGCGATACCTTCTGCGATAATATGTTGAAGGAAATTTGATTGGCCAAAACCATCGTGCCTGAGGATATAGTCCGCACTACCTTCATAACCATCTTTATAAAAAACCGAACAGGTAAAGTTGATCTCGAGGAAAAACAAATCTCCATTCTCATTCATCCTAAAATCCAATCTTGCATAGCCTACCCCATTGAAACTCCGAAAAATTCTTTGTGCAGCATCTCTTAACTTCCATTCGATTTCATTGTCTGTAACAGGGATATTGGCATTTGGATGCAGCTCGGATGTTTTTAGCGCGTAGGTTTTAAACTGGCTCTGCCCGGGAAAAATATATTCAACCGGTTTAAAGGTGGTAGCGGTTTTTTCATCATCCGCATTAGCTGCGACCATTACGGTAAATTCTCTTCCACTGATGTATTCCTCCACCAGCAGCGGACAATATTCATCAATGATCTCGCTGACTTTTACTTTTAGTTCATTAATATTATTTACCAGGCTTTTTTCATCGATCCCCAAACTATCTCCTGCCTTTGCAGGTTTTACAAATAAAGGGAACTTCAGGTGTTTTATCTGCGCAGCAATATTTTCTTCATCTTCGATCAGGGCGTAAGCAGGTGTACTAATGCCTTCCGTGTACGCAACATATTTCATCAATTCTTTTGCCGGGTCATATAATAATGTAGTAGGGCCCGTAAAAGGCAGGTCAAGTATTTCCAAACTATAAATCACATCTATCGAAGGAATTTCCCATTCGAGGTAACCTTCACAGAGATTTACGAATACATCGTATTTTTTCTTTTTGAGTTCTTTCAACTGTTTATAAGTGGTCAGTTTATTAAGGCTCACATGGTCAAATTTTGCCCCCGGAATTAAATGCGACAGATCTCTGTATGGATCATAATTCTGATAGTCGACACCCGAAGTAGAATAATCTGGCTGAAGAACACAAATGTGTAGCGTATGATTCCCGGTAGCATTGGGAAAAAGTTGGGGAATATTTAAATTCTTTGGGCTGTTATTATTGGAATGTTCCTGCATTTTAAACTCACTCAATATTTTCAGGCTGAGTCACCTATTTTTCTCAACGGTAACTGGTAGTCAATCTTAACCAGTTTTGTTTTTTTACGCTTCTGTGATTTTGTTGCTGAAGTTAAAAATGCTGTATTTATTATCTCTTTTACCAATTCAGTAAATGTTTTTCCACTCAAACGTAAAATTGCTCCTATTGAAGTATAATCTTCATCATCGCTTAAACCACATTGCGCGTTTACTTCTAATACAAAAAATTTGCCGGTTATTTTATCCTGTCTCAGATCTACCCTGGTATAACCTTTTCCTTTGGTTGCCACATAAGCATCCCAGCTGATCTTTTTTATTTCATCGATCAATCCGGCATCCGGGGCTTCATATTCATAAAAGTTACCTTCATTGGGCATCGGCGTTTCTTCCTCATAGATTTCCCAAAGCCGGTCGAAGCTCAAGATCTTCTCTTCTTCAGGTAAAGACGAATGAAATACTCTTTGCACAGGATTGTAAACGATGGCAAACTCCGGCTTATCGTAGGACCCTACAATTAACGTCGTGTATTCGTTCCCGTTTATAAACGATTCTGCGATCAGGCCGTCGGTAACAAGGTTCCATCCGCGGTATCCTTCAAACATTTTATTTACCTGTATTTGTAATGCTGCTTCACTGCAAACAACATTTTTGATGCCAAGGCCCATACTACCTCCTGATACGGAAGGCTTAACGATCAACGGTGTTCCCAATCTTTCAAAAATACCTGAGAGTTGCTGTTCATTATCTGTAATGGCTTCCCACGGGGCGGTGGGTATGCCGGCCTTGTCAAAGGCAAGCTTCATAGGTATTTTAGAAGTTGTAATGTCATAAAAATATTCATCCGAACCAGTAAACACCAAGCCGCTTTGTTGCAATAACCTTACGACCGAAATACCAGGCGTTCCATTTACTTCATCGCCGTCACAAATATTGAATACAATGGGGATATACAGACCAGCTTCTTTTTCGGCAACGATGTTAGAAATGATATCGGTATAATTAAACATCGTTACAGGTTGCCACACCCATTCAATGCCCATTTCAACAAAGGTTTTGGTGTACTCTGCTATGCTCTGGCTGAAATCATAATAATAATCAATGTTCTCATCTTCAGATTGCAGGTAAGGCGCCAGAACCCAAACCTTTAATTTTTCTGAAGAAAGATTTGATATTAACGGGTTGGCTGGATGCATATGATTATCTGTAAAATGAGACTATGATGTTTGTTTTATCTGTTGTAATATAAAATCTGTCAGACGGTATTTACCAAGTGTTTCTGCGCTGAGGTGCGATGCGCCGTTTATTAATTGCAAACAATTTTTGTTATTGCAACTGCAAACAAAAGGCTGCGCCATTTCCCATTCTGCAGAAGGATAAAAAAAACAAAATTCATCACCGGCCTGCGTAGGCTTCAGGCAAACCAGTTGCATGGCGGTGGTATCAAAAAATACATTCGGGTCACAACTATGATTTATATATTGTAAATAAGTTGGTTCCAAAGTAATGTGCGTATCTGCTGCTGTTTGTACAGTTAAATAAGTGGCAAAATTTTGAGTAGAAGCGGCTATGAAATTGAAAATAACATCACCTTCATTAAAAGCCCTTGATGCGTGAAGAGAATGGTGATTGGTTATTTGGTTAAACCATACTTCGGCAATTTCGTGCCTGCTTACGATATTTTCTGTAGCTACAGAATGGGTTTGTGTCGTCATGCTTATGGAGTAAAAACAGAAAAGATCAATACGGATAATTATGATTGATCAAATAAATTAATATATAGTAAATGTATTAAAGATTGTATTATAAAAAAGCCATTAACGATGTATTATTCAATAAGTGGATTAAATGCGATATTATGTTAATAACCATGAGACAATAAACCACCGGGATGGATAAACGCTGGTATAAAAATTTTATTATTTTATGTAAGATGAATTATGCGGGCACTGGAAATAAGCGTTCTTTAGAAAGAGAAAATAAAACTAATGGAGTTATGAATTTTAAATCACAAATAAAGATGTAATTAGTCCTTGCTTACTTTTTTTCTTGATGAAAAAAGTAACAAAAAAGACCAGGCCTGCTGACTGCATCAAGCAGACAGGCCTGCGAATTAAAAACTGAGCCTAAAATTAAAGAACATTTTAGGAACGCAAAAAAATCGCAGCTCTTTCTAAGTCTTCAGGCGTATCTATTTCTACGCCGATGTATTCTGTTACTAACATCTTCATGGCTACGCCATTTTCGAGGTAGCGAAGGCATTCAATTTTTTCGCTTGCTTCGAGGGGGGTTATGTCCCAACCAGTAAAATTCATTAACGCTTCTTTGCGGAACGCGTAGATGCCGATGTGTTCATAATATACCGGGGTGGTATTTTTGTCACGGTGATAAGGAATAACGCTTCGGCTAAAAAACAACGCTTCCATATTTTTATTAACCGCAACTTTTACATAATTCGGATC
Organism: Ferruginibacter sp.; assembly: GCA_039916545.1. GTDB lineage: Bacteria > Bacteroidota > Bacteroidia > Chitinophagales > Chitinophagaceae > Ferruginibacter. The sequence continues at coordinate 20,168 of JBDSLD010000288.1, read as the reverse complement.
GTCTATAAACCGTTGTTCTTTCAATACCTGCATGAGCGAAGCCACCTGCACATTTTTTCCTTTTTCTCCCTCAAACAGGGTTAGTAATTTTTCCAGCGGCGCTTTCTGTACAAATGGTTCATCGCCCTGTACGTTTACCACAATATCTACCTGTACATTTGCGATGGCTTCGGCTATGCGGTCGCTGCCACTTTCATGCTCACGGATACTCTTCATTGCCTTGCCTCCGTTTCCTGTTATTTCATCGTAAATGACATCGCTATCGGTTACAACAATTACTTCATCAAATAGCTGTGTAGCAACAGTATTATCGTAGGTATGCCTGATAACCGTTTTATCGCCCAGCAATTGCATCAGTTTTCCGGGAAAACGCGTGGCGGCATAACGGGCCGGTATCATTGCAATTTTTTTCATTCGTTAAAAATTAATACAAACAAAGTTATCAATAATGTAAAGGGGAATGATTGAAAACAAATTTGATTTATTATATTTGAAGGGCTAAGGATTGTAAGGTTGCCTGCCATTAATATTTCCAAAATCAATATTATGCAAACAAGTGAATTAATGCAGTCTTATTTAGTTGATGCCAATACCTGGGACGAAATGTATAGTAACTCGTCGGTTAGAGAACATTATAAGAATGCGGTTGAGTTCCTGGAAAAGCTTTCAATAGATGATTTGAATAAAAGGGAAGAGTTTGCGAAGCGATTGTTTATGAGCCAGGGCGTTACATTTACGGTGTATAGCAGTGGCGAAGGCATAGAAAAAATATTTCCGTTTGACATTATTCCGCGCATCATTACTTCAGCAGAGTGGGATTATATTGAAAAAGGGATCAAGCAGCGCTTAAAGGCGCTTAATCTTTTTTTGAAAGATATTTATAGCAACCAGTTTATTATCAAGGATGGTGTAATACCGGCAGCCATGATCTACAGCTGCCCGCACTACCTCAGGGAAATGCACAATTTTCCGGTTCCTTACGATATTTATGTACATATCTCCGGCATTGACCTGATCAGGAACAATGACGGTTCTTTTTATATATTGGAAGACAACCTGCGTACGCCCAGTGGCGTCAGCTACATGCTTGAAAACAGGGAAATTACCAAACGTATCTTCCCTTACCTGCTCCCCCAAAGCAATGTGCGAAGCGTTACAGAATACCCTACCATTTTACATAGAAATTTGGTATCCTTATCGCCGAGACAGATCAGGAACCCTACCGTTGTATTGCTTACACCGGGCATCTACAATTCCGCCTATTTTGAACATACCACACTGGCAAGACTAATGGGTGTTGAACTGGTAGAGGGTAGCGACCTGGTCGTGGACAACCACAAAGTTTATATGAAAACGACCAGTGGTTTGCAACAGGTGGACGTAATTTACAGGAGGGTGGATGACGAATACCTGGATCCGTTGGTATTTGATCCGGGAAGTATGTTGGGCGTTGCGGGAATCATGAGCGCTTACCGAAAGGGAAATGTCGCCATTGTAAATGCGGTCGGTAATGGTGTGGCGGATGATAAAGCGGTGTATACGTTTGTACCGGCCATGATCCGCTATTACCTGAATGAGGAGCCCTTGCTGAAAAACGTACCGACCTACCAGTTAGGTAAGGAAGAGGAAAGAGAGCATGTTTTCAAGAATATAGAAAAAATGGTAATTAAAAAAACCAACGAAAGTGGCGGATACGGCATGTTGATGGGAAGCGCCGCGACCGAAGAGGAAATTGATAAATATAAAGAAGAGGTACTGGGAGATCCGAGGCAGTTTATTGCTCAGCCGATCATTAGCTTATCAACCGTTCCCTGTTATATGGACGGCAAGTTAAAACCCCGCAGGGTTGACCTTCGGCCATATGCGTTATGCGGACCGGATGGCATAGAGATAGTACCCGGCGGCCTTACAAGAGTAGCACTAAGAGAAGGTTCGCTGATCGTAAATTCATCGCAGGGTGGCGGAAGTAAGGATACATGGGTGTTGGCGCCTTAGAATCCGGCATTCTAAAGACGCTCATTTGACATTGATGAGTTGTATACTTTTGCATAGGATATAAGTTCCGTCAGGAACGTGATATATCCAGCTTGCTTAGTATTGCCACTATATTGTCCGTCAGGAACATACAAGTAATAAAAAATTAAATTATTCTAGATAAGATTAATGTTTGAATACTTTAATCCTGACACAATACCAGTTCAAAGATATTATTCACCAGAATTCAAAAGAGTCATCTTAGACCCCTTTGGGCTAGGACGGCTGGATTTTTTCATTATGCTAAGTAGAGTTGCCGATAGTTTGTACTGGATGAGCCGCTACATGGAGCGGACAGATGGTATTTTAAGGATGTTGAAAATAAACTACGCATCCTCCCAGGATGACACGCAGGAGTTTTCATGGAAACCGGTTTTAAAGATCTTCACTTTTTTAGAGGAAGATGATGCCAATGCGTTGGCGCATGATACCAGGGCAGTATTGCAATTTATGGTGATCGGCAAAGACAATCCAAATTCTGTACTCAATATTGTCACATTGGCCAGGGAAAACGGGCGCAGTGTACAGGACCATATCACCAAAGAAATGTGGCAGTGCATCAACGATTTTTATCACATCATGCGACAGGATAAGCTGGCAGAACTTTTTCAGCGGGAAGACCCTATCACGATACTTGATAATTTAATAAAACAGGGCCTGTTGTATTTCGGCACCACTGATGTTACCATGGCAAGAGGAGAAGGTAATTCTTTTATAAATATTGGTAAATTTTTAGAAAGAGCCATACAGTCCACCGATATCCTGGATGTAAAATTCAGTGATATGAATTACGAAATGGATAAAATTACCGACACCACTTACTGGAAATATATGCTGATGTCGATAGCCGGGTATGAATTGTATCTGAAAACATACCGGGGCGGCTTCGAAGCAAAAAATGTAGTGGAACAAATTCTTTTGAATGAACAGTTCCCGCGTTCGGTAATTTATTCAATTAACCAATTGCACCGCTATTTTGAACGATTGAAGAGTGAGCATAATAAATCGGATTTTAACCAGATCGATTTCATGATCGGTAAAATGAAGAGTAAAGTGAAATTTTCAACAGCCGATACGATCGTTAACGATGGATTACATCTTTTCTTAAATGATACCAAAAAGGCTCTTTTTGAAATTGGCAATAAATTAAACCACAACTATTTTGCGTATGCCTGATCTATTACCGGGCAAGAACGATTGCGTAAACAGCTAATGTGCAATCCAAATAATTTAACTATTAACCACCAGTACAAAAGTTCTCTTCTTATGCCAAGATTCTTTATACATCACGTTACCAAATATACTTACCCGGAACCCGTGCGTGACAGTGCCAACCAGATTATGCTGTACCCGATTAAAGATGAGATCCAGGAAGTGCAGAGCCAGCGGCTGACAATAACAGGTCAGCCTTTCGTAGAGCAATTCAGGGACTACTACGGAAACGAAACCGGTTCCTTCATGAATATTGCACCACACAAGGAACTTCGCATCGATTCTAATATCGCGGTGATCACCAAGCCAATTAAATTTCCTACTGATGAGATCGCAATCGAACAACAATGGGCTTATTTACTTCAAATAAAAAACGTAGTACCATTTATAGATTTTTTAAAACAGGAGAGCTTTACCGCGTTGCCGGAGGTAAAACAAATAGCGGACAGCGGGTTTTATAAATCCGTATCGGTGTACGTGGCTGTGCAACAATTAAATACTTATGTGTATGACAATTTCCAATATATCAAGGGCATCACCAGCGTTGAAACCACGCTGGATGAGATCTGGAAATTAAGAGCAGGCGTATGCCAGGATTTTGCACATATGTTATTAGTAATGCTGCGTCTGCTGAGTATTCCGGCGAGGTACGTGAGCGGTTATGTTTGCGCGCATGAAAGTAATTTACGCGGCGAAGGCGCCACCCATGCCTGGGTAGAAGCGTATATTCCTTTTTATGGCTGGCTGGGACTTGACCCAACCAATAATTGCATTGTGAATGACGGGCACGTGCGCCTTGCGATCGGCAGGAACTTCAGTGATTGCTCCCCTGTTAAAGGGACGTACAAAGGTACTGCCAAGCAAACACTGGAAGTGGGCGTTTCGGTATCTTACGAGGATACCGCTGTATCAAAAGAAGTGTACCCGGTTTTAACACAACAGGAAGTAAAAGAATCATTGACCGGTGGAAGAGGCGATGACAATTCTTACAGAAGGCATATCCAAATGGTTCAACAACAACAGCAACAACAATAGAGAATTACAATTCAGTCATTTTCTTAAGGAAATCATCTTTACGACGGGTGGATACCTCCAGCTCAGTGCCATCATACAAAATGACAGAACCTCCTTTGCCTTTGTTGTAACTTTTTATACAGGCAAGATTGATCAGATCGGAATTGTGAACCCTGAAAAAATTATGATCTGCCAGCAGTTCCTCAAATTCCTTTAATGTTTTCGCCACCACTATTTTCTGTTTATCAGTTTTATAAATGGTAGTATAGTTGATGTCGCTGTGACAGCGAACGATCTCTTCAATATTTAAGAAAAGCAATTCATTACCAGTAGGTATGGTCAGCTTTTTTTTCTTTACTGGTTGGTTTAAATTATTTTCTATAACACCCGCCATCAGGCTGGTATTTTCTATGGATGTCTCTTTCAATTTTTTTAGAGATTCATCCAGGTCGTCTTCATCGATGGGTTTTAACAGGTAGCCGATTGCGCTGAATTTGATTGCCTGTATGGCAAACCGGTCGTAGGCCGTAGTAAAGATTATCTTAAAATTTATTTTGCCACATTCCCTTAGCAGGTCAAAACCTGTACGGTCGTGTATTTGAACATCCAGGAAAATTAACCCGGGCTGATTTTCCCTGATGGCTTTAATGCCTTCCTTAACGGAAAGGGCCGGAGCCAGCAGCTGGATGGTATCAGCGTGATGATTCATCAGCAGATTGGTGAGCCGGTCGATACAATGCTGTTCATCATCTATAATGATCGCTTTTACCATACTTTAAAAATTTGTTGCCAGCGGAAGCCTAACTTCCACCCGCATGCCTTGCGCCAGGTCGATGAGGTTTACTGCGGCTTTGGTATTTTTAAGTTTGTTTAAAATATCAATCCTCGATTGGGTAATTTTCATCCCGAGCGAACTGTTTTGTTCCCGGGCAGTGTTTGTTTTTATGGAGGTCGATTGTTGCCTCCCGATACCGTCGTCTTCTACTATGCAATTGATCATGGAGCCGTCCTCATTTTTAATACAGATCGATATTTTGCCCGGCCCTTCTTTTTGCGCAATGCCGTGCCAGATACTATTTTCTACAAAAGGTTGCAATATCAGCGGCGGCACCATTGTAGTCTCAGCATTTATGGATTGGTCGATATTTATTGCATAGCTAAATTTATTTTTCATTCTTAACGCTTCCAGCTGCATGTAAAGTTCCAGCGCTTTAAGATCCTCAGAAAGAGACACTTCTTTCTGTTCAGAATTTTCTAATATCATCCGCATCAGTTTAGCGAATTTGCTTAGGTATTTATCTGCAGAAGCGGTGTCATATTTGGTAATATAGTCACTGATGGAATTAAGTGAATTGAAAATAAAATGAGGGTTCATCTGGGCTCTCAACGCCTTCATTTCTGTGTCAGTTACCTCGGTTTGAAATTCAGCTTCCTGTTGTTTTTGTTTTGCATCCCGTCTTTTCTTGTAAAAAATAAAACTTACGATCGCAGCGGCAAAAAATATGGCGCCACCCGTTGTAATCGCGTTTTGAATAGTCGTGCGGCGCCTGATCTCCAATGCCGCGATCAATTCCTTTTTGTTATGCTCAACAGTAATAGAATCTTCTCGTTTTTTAGCTGCGTATTTTATTTCCATCCCGAATACCTGCTCTTTTGTTTCGTCAGAAAAAATGCTGTCTTTCAGGATTGCATATTTTTTATGGGCCTCCAGCGATTTTTTATAATTTCCCGTCTTTTCATATAGATCAGAAAGACTTTCCAATATTGAAGCCTGGGCGGCAGGATCTTCCAAAGCAATATACATTTTTAAACTACTGTCAAAATAGTGCTCTGCTATCAAATATTTTTGTGAGCCAGCGATGTGATTATTGCTAAAAAAGCTATCCGGCGCCTGCAGGAAAATATCTCCTATTGAATTTAAAGCAATTGCTTCGTTTTGCTTGTTTTTAGATTTCCTATATTCCGGTAAAGCCAACAGTAAAAATTTATAGGCAGCTCCATAGTTTGCCAAAGTAGTATAGGAAATACCCATATTGCAATAGGCGTTCGCAATGTTTAGGGTATTGCCGGACTGGAGGCTGATCGCCAGGTTCTTTTGGTAAAATTCGATTGCTTTGGAAGAATTTCCGGCGTCATCATATGCGTTGCCAATACTATTGTAATTATTTGCCAGCAATTCCATTTTGCCGGCGGCTTTATTTTTGGCGATCGCCTTAAGCAAATACTCAATCGCTTTATCAAATTGCCTGATTTTTCTGTAAACCATACCGAGGTTTCCGTAAGTTATCGCAACCATAAGCGTATCCTCGAGCTTTTCAAATAACCGAAGGTTTGTCCAGTAAATATCCAGGGCGTTGGGATAGTCGGAAATGCTTTGATAAACAGCGGCCATACTATTATTTATATTGGCGACAAATTTCATTGCTCCTGCTTTTTCAGAAACTTCCCTGGCAGTTTTGTAAAGGCCCAATGCTTCATAGTATTGCCCCATGGCCCAATAATTTATTCCTTTGCTAAAATAGCCTTTGGCCTCCAGTTTTTTATGACGCAGTTTTTTAGCTAACCTGATCAGTTCATCCGCATAAGACAATCCCTTCACCGGATCCAACTCTTTGTAATACCAGGCTATATCATATAGTAACGCCATGCGGACGGTATCCTCTTCCGGATGTTTTACTAATTCATTTAAGGTGGAATCGAGTTGTTTTTGCTGGGCCAGGCAACAAGTGGACATGCAAGTGAGTGCAATCATCAAAAAGCTACGCATAAAGGTTTTTTTGCCAGGTGAATGTGTCCGGGTTTGTATATGAAAGATAATCATATCATTCAATTTTTACCCGGGTGCTTACAAAAAATAAACCGGGGCGTGCGAAAAATAAATGACGGTTGCGTCATGCTGCCGGCAATAGTAGGTTTGATGCATCACAGTTTTTTTTCACCAATCAAAAATTTTTTTATGACAAAATTTAAATTCACCGGCGTAAATATTGCGGCGGCTTTACTCATCCTCGCATTTTTCTTTCCCTGGTTTTCAGCACTTGGAACCGTGTCCATGTCCGGTTTCTCCATTACCACCAGCGGTATTTCCCCGGGTATGCTGGGCATGTTCGTAAAAGGCCTGGACCGGCTGCTGATGGTCCTGATCATATTGGTACCGCTTAGTGGCGCGCTGATCCTTTACCAGAATGTTACGGCCAATAAAAAATTTGACAAATATTACAAACCTGCCCATCTTATTCCTGCGGCCTTGCTGATTGTCGGAATGATAATGATCTATTTTAAAATGAAACCGGATATGGCTGATATGGCCGGTGAAGATTATGAAGGGTTTGGCAAAGCAATGAAAGGCATGCAGGACATGACCCCGGGACTATTTGATGTATTGGCCATAGGTGTGTATATCAGCCTGGCTGCAGCTATGTATTTATTACTGGTAAGTATCGGTAAAGTAAAAGACAAGGAATATTATAAACCCGCCATTAGCAATGTAAACCAACCCAATGAAAATCCGGGCCAGGGCAACAGCAACCCACCTGTTGTTTAGCAATGATTGCTTCACAAATAATAAACGAATCCCTGCAGAAAATAAATGGTCCTTGAGCGCCTCTTCACGCCACGATATGTTTATACCATCATTCACCAAAAAAGAATTTATGAAAAATTTATTGTCAATCATTACCGTTGCTTTGCTGGCAATTTGCAGCCTGGCTGGCGTAAACGCGCAAACGAAGGTCAAATCAAAACCTATTGCAAAAGCAACACCTAAAGCTACTGCTGCACTGGCACCGGCTGAAGAGGAATTAAAACCCATCACACCTGAAAAGGGAAAAGAAGCAATAGCCATTTACCCCTTTACAACCTCCGGCTTTTCCTACTATGATTATGCATTGAATGCGGGCAACGCTGTGGAAGCGGGCTTTGTACGTTCCAAAAGATTTACGGTTGTTGAAAGGAGCCGCTTTGGGATCATCAAACAGGAAGATCTTTTTAAGGAAGCAAATACAGAAGAGATCGTAAAAAAGGCTTCCAGGCTTGGAGCTAAAATATTGGTAACCGGGCATGTAATTGCCGTTACAAATGGGACAGAGGCGCCAGGTCCGCTGTCGACCGGGCTCAAGTACATCGCACAGATAAGCATTGCTTTTAAAATTATTGATGTTGAAACCGGGGAGATAAAAAAGAGTGAAACTATTTTGGGCAAAGGAAAAGGGAATACGCCGGCAGAGGCAATGCAGGGTTCTTACCAGGATGTGGACAGGCAGGCGCGCATACAAGTCGCTGAGTTTTTACCACAACGTTTTTTATATGCCAGCGAAGTAGAAGTGGATAAAAAGAACCGCCTGAAAAAATTTAAAGTTTGGGGCGGAAGCGATCATGGTCTCAAAGAAGGGGATGTGGTTGAAATATTCAGGCTTTCTTATACCGTAAGTCCAAGCGGCAAAAAAGTAGAAGAAAAGCAATTGATCGGTACTGCTAAGATCGTTGAAATAAACAGTACCGAATCAAGTACCTGCGAATTGCAGAAATCCGGAGATATCGGCGAAAGCCTGCTGATTGAGCTAAAGACAAAATCCGACACGATTGTTTTTGAATATAAGGGCTCAGCCAAAAAGAAGGGCCTGTTCAACTTATAAAATATCTAACCTTATTTAAATCTGTTATTGGTGAATGGTATCCTGTGCAATTGTGTTGGCCCGCTCCGTTGAAACATTTTTGATGACCAGCGGCGGGGCGGCCAACCAATTGATATGACAGCACTATTTATCAATTGTTAATGCCTTGCAGCTGTGTGCGCACGCGCAAAAGTCACCTGGTCAACAAACAATATATACTACGGGTATGTGGTAACAGCGCTGGTCTTGTGAATGACCGGTCAACAGCTGAGATATCGAACGGTATTAAAGGCGCTCCAGCTATAAAATGAATTTAGATCCTGAAAGAAAGTCTTATTAATTTTCGTTAATTGATCCACGAACAAATGTCTCAGGCAAATTTTCACTTTCATAGCCGCAATTTTCACATTGATACACGTAGTCGGGCGCTACGGCGTAGCTTGAAATTATCCAGGTAAGTATTGCTGTTAAATAGTTAGTGGCGCCGGGTTTGGCAACATGCAAAAAATTATTACCACCGCAATTCGGACAAGTCGCTGACCTCATGTACTCTTCGTCGTATTGTTTCAGCAATTCCAATACTTCAGATTCATCGTCTTTTTTTACAACCAACTTGATTCCCCCGATCGCGTTGCTGATAATGGGATCCACGGTAACCGTATATTCATCTTTTAAATAGCATTCCACACCAGCTGCATGCAATTTAGTCAGGGCTATATTTGCTGTGAAGTAATTATCAAATGTTCTTATCGTTACCAGGTTCATAGGCATTGTTTACCGGCCAAAATCATCCCCGAAGTCGTCCGCGTATTTTTCATATTTTTTTATCAGGACAATGTTTTTCTTTTCAATGTCCGTAAGGTCTTTTTTTACATCCACTGTGTTGGGGATATACCAGTCTTTGTCTTCAAAATTTTCCCGTAAACTTTTCTTTTTAAAACAATAGCCGTGCCTCGCAAAAATCTCGTTCCTCATTGTTTCCAGTTCTACCCGGGAGCGATTGTCCACATCTTCGTCGGTAAGCAGTCTTTTAGATCCTTCCGGATAATTTCCCACATCCTGCAAATATAAAAATGCCCTTCGCCGTAAAATGTAGTCTTTAGAAACCAGGTGGGTGGAAGGATTATTCGGTTTCCAGTTGCCCTTTACCTCGTCTGGTGTTTTTGTATTAATGGTAAAATCAAATATACCGTCGTTTTTATCATCACCCGGTTCTTTGGCAGAAATGGTAAAAGCATCTGTCGACCTTTGCAATGTTCCGGTAAATGGCCGGTCGTTACCGCCTACTACCGACCGCCCTGCAACACTATCTTTAGTGGCGCTCGTAATTAGTAAAGTGATTTTATTATCCCCAAAATCACCTACAAATGATCCTAATAAATTGACACTGGCAACGGGCTGCTCTTCCGTTTCTGCAACACTGGCATTTGCATTTTTATTTTTGCTGTTACAGGAAATAAGTGCGCACAATATTACAGATATAAAAAGATAGCCAGCTTTCATATAAATTTGTTTTATCTAAAGTAGGATTTTGCAACCAACATTCAAAAACATATCAGGCATTACCTTGCTTGCCGTATTGGCCTTTTTTAGTTGGCTGATGTTGAAAACTATCATATTGTATATCCCCTTAAAACCGGATACCGCCTTTTTACAATTGAAACAGGCCTACCTGCCTATAAAAATTTGGAGGGTATCTTTTTACGTTCACGTGTTTAGCAGCCTGGTTGCGCTACTGGCAGGGTTTACCCAGTTTTCCAAAAATTTTTTAAAGTCAAAACCAGTACTGCACCGTAAACTCGGGTATGTCTATGTCATCAATATATTGTGTGTCACCGGCCCTTCGGGATTGATAATGAGTTTTTATGCGAATGGCGGTTTGTCTTCCAGGATTGCTTTCACGCTTTTAGCAGTGCTGTGGATTTCTTTTACCGCTTTGGCATTGTACAAAGCGTTGCGAAAAAATTTTGGTGTGCACCGGGCTTTTATGATCAGAAGTTATGCACTTACATTGTCGGCCTTGTCGCTGCGGGCATGGAAGGTAGTATTCGCAGAATTTACCAATATAGCGCCCATGGACCGGTACAGGATCATTGCCTGGTTGGGCTGGGGCTTAAATTTACTGATAGCCGAAATAATTATTATGCGCCTGGTCAAGAATAAAACTAAACGGCCCCCTAAACGCTTGTTAAGTGTGGAAGCAAAGCAAGTTTGATAATTAGTGTGCAATGCCTAAAAATAAAAAGGGATTTGTTGGAAACAAACCCCTTTATAATCATTAAATAAATTGTGATAAAATGGCCTGCTTAATTGTTCAACATCAACGGCATAACCAGCATTAGCAAATCCTCATGTTCTTCTGATTCGGTTGGTTTAATGATGCCGGCTTTTGTTGACGTACTCAGCTCGATATTGATTTCAGGTGTTTCTGCGGCATTAAGCATCTCTATCAAAAATTTCGCATTAAAGGCGATCTGAAGATCTTCTCCATCGTACTGGCAGCTCATCCTTTCATTACCTTCAAAACTAAAATCAATATCCTGCGCTGCTAATTGCAATTCGCTTCCACTAATGGTAAGGGCGACCTGGTTGGTACTTTTATTGCTGAATACGCTCACCCTGCGAAGAGCGCTTTGAAAATCGCTTTTATTTACTGTCAGTTTGTAAGGATTATCAACCGGTATTACCACTTTATAATCCGGGAAACGTGCGTCGATCAACCTGCACACCAGTTCTGTACCACCGTGTTTTACAAATAAATGATTGCTGTTGTAGGACAAGGTCAGTTCATCCTCATTATCAGGTAACGCACTTTTTAATAAGTTCAGTGGCTTTTTAGGCACGATGAAAGTATCTGTCTTGGGGCAGCTAACGTCTGTCCTTTTGTATTTGACAAGGCGATGCGCATCTGTGGCGACACAGGTAAGGCTTTTTTTGTCGAGCTCAAAAAATACACCTGTCATAGCCGGGCGAAGGTCATCATTGCTAACCGCAAAGAGGCTTTTATTGATCGCAGTTACCAATGCAGTAGAAGTCATTGTAAAAGAATTAGCATCATCCGCCACTGGTTCTTTTGGAAAATTGTCAGGATTTTCGCCCATTACTTTATACTTGCCGTTGTCACTGGTAAGCTCAATACCAAAATTTTTATCGATGGTAAAAGTCAGTGGTTGTTCTGCGATATTTTTCAGGGAATCCATTAAAATTTTAGCCGGGATACATACTTTACCGCTGTCTTTTGCCTCCACATCTAAATGTACTTTCATCACTGTTTCGAGGTCGGTGGCAACTACTGTCAGCTTGTTTTTTTCAATTTCAAACAAAAAATCCTCCAAAATGGGTAATACGGTATTGGCATTGATTACTCCATTGATCTGTTGCAGTTGTTTAAGCAAGGCCGAGGACGAAACGATAAACTTCATAATATTTATATATTGATTTCCAAAGATAAAATCTTTGCGGTTAATCAAACAAGATAATATAAATAATTGGCTAAGCGGCGATTGCTTTAGCATACCAGGCTGTTATTATTATATAGGATGAATAGCCGGTGTCTACGTCGATGCAAAATGAATTTTACCGGGCTCATTATTTTCAATAACAAGGCTGTCATATTAAAAATTATTTTCTTTGATAGTTTTATTTTGATTGGACTAAAAGGGTCTTTATCGTAAAATAAAAGCTTGATTTATCCAGGCTCTGCTACTTTTGTAAATCATGCAGGAACAGAAACTCACACCTCAACAGGCATTACCCAAAATTAAACAATACTGTGCCTACCAGGAACGTTGCCATAGCGAGGTCAAAGAAAAACTTTATAATTATGGATTACACAAAAATGATGTGGAAGAAATCGTCAGCAAACTAATTGAAGGAAACTATTTGAATGAAGAACGTTTTGCGATCTCATTTGCCGGCGGAAAATTCAGGATCAAACATTGGGGTAAGATAAAAATAAAATACCTGCTTAAACAAAAACAGGTAAGCGAATACTGCATAAAAAAGGCGTTGGGAAGCATTGACTCAAATGATTATATAAAAACATTGGATAAGCTGGCGGAAACAAAATTAAAGAGCCTTAAAACTGAGAAAAATATGTTCGTCAAAAAAAAAAAATTACAGGAGCATTTACGGATGAAAGGCTTTGAAGGCGACCTGGTCAATGATACGGTTACCGGCCTAATTAAGTAATCAACTATTTAATTTTTCTCTTTCGATATCCGCTGTAATGATGCGCAAATTTACTTCACAGTATTTGATCAGCTCATTTGCTATTTTTACTTTTGCTGCCAGGGTATCTAACTGGATATTTTCGTCCTCTATTTCCTCAACAAGTTTTTCCAGTTCCGAAAAGGCTTTATCAAAAGTCAAGCTTGTTTCCATTGGGTTCTTTTTTATTTATGGTGCTATGTAAAATCTCGTCTTTTAAAATTACCTGTACCTGGCTATTTACATCGATCATTGCAGGATCTGTCAAAATTTTATTGTCGTGCATAATAATCGCAAAGCCCTTGTTGAGAATTGTTTTCGGACTGCTGCTTTTAATGATGCGGATATTATAAGCTAATTTTTTTTGCGCCGTATCAACCAGGTTTTTTACGCCGGAAAAAATGCGTTCTTTCAGCTGCATCATGTCTTGTTCGAAAGACAGGTTTTTGTCAATAATAAAAGTTGCCACTTCAGTAGGTGTCTTATGCTGGCGCGCCACCAGGTCAACGATACTTGTATTCCTGTCGTGCCCGATACCCGTTAAAACCGGTATTGTAAAGGTGGCTACATAATTAGACAATTCGAATGTATTGAAAGATTTAAAATCTGTGTCTGACCCGCCACCTCTTACAATTACCACTGCATCAAAAACTTCATTTGCCGATTTGATATTTGCTAGTTGTTGCACAATTAAAAAAGCAGCGGCATCGCCCTGTACCTGCGTCAAAAATTCTTTTACAGCGAAAGCATACCCGTACTTGTTTTTTTCAATCACTTCTTTAAAATCCCGTTGGCCATCCGAGTTAGGTGCTGTGATCAATGCAATTTTTTGCAACACAGTTGGTAATTCCAGCCGGTTGTTGACGGTAGAAAAACATCCATTGCTTAGCAGCTGCAAGCCGGGCGTTTCCTTCACCAGGCGGTCAAGGGTTTGCTTTCTTTCAATTTCGAGCTGGCCGACCGCATAAGCAAAATCGATCGCCATCACTTCAAGGTCCAAGCCGAAACGCTTATGAAACCTAATCCTGACATTGCAGGTAATTTCCAGCCCGCTGGCAAATATCTGTTGTGTCTCGCGTTCAAAATTTTCTACATGGTGATAAGTATTCGACCAAAATACGCCTTTGATCTCCGAGGTGATTGCGTTGCCATCTTTTTCAATGAATTTCAAAAAACACCAGCGTTTATCCTTATACTTTTTAACATCGGTTATTTCAGCCCTGATCCAAAATGTCTTGTTTGCAAACCTGTTGTAGATGGTCGCATCGATCTCATTTATTAACTCTGATAATTTTTGGGCTAACGGCATGGAATATAAAAGTAAGCTCAAATTCTATAAGCAATAGAATATTTTATTAGTATTAGGAAGATGGTTAATCAAGCCGTTATTTTAAAAGTTTTAGTTCAGACCTTTCCAGAGCTTTTTAACTTTGCCTTTATACTTCTGGTATCTGCAGAACAACAACCGTTGTACATTTGCCAGTAAATAGAAGCTATGCCACCCCTTACTATCACCACGATACAGACGAATCTTTTTTGGGAAAATAAAGGAGCAAACCTTGATGCCCTTGAAAAAAAGATCAGCAGTCTGCCGGAAAAAACGGAGATTATTGTTTTGCCTGAAATGTTTAGTACGGGTTTTAGCATGCACCCCAAACAATTAGCTGAAACTATGGATGGCGAAACAGTACAATGGATGAAAGCAGTGGCAGCCATTAATAAAATTATTTTAACGGGTAGCCTGATCATAGAGGAGAATGATAATTATTTTAACCGGCTGATCTGGATGTTGCCCAACGGACAGTTTGGATATTATGATAAGCGGCATTTGTTTGCTTATGCCCAGGAAGATTTAAATTATACAGCGGGCAACAGGCGTTTGATCGCATCCGTCAAAGGATGGAAAATAAATCTGCAGATCTGCTACGACCTGCGTTTTCCCGTGTGGGCAAGAAATAATATACTACCTATAAGTAATCCTCCTGCACAAGCATCTTCAACTCTGGCCGGCACTGAAATGCCACCGGCCTTTACTCCTGAATATGATATTTTAATTTATGTAGCCAATTGGCCGGAGAAAAGAAACCATGCCTGGAAAACTCTTTTGTGCGCGCGAGCTATCGAGAACCAGTGCTATGTAGTGGGTGTAAACCGGGTGGGCCGTGATGGAAATAATATTGATTATAGCGGCAACAGTTTAGTGATTGATCCGCTGGGCGAAGTCTTGTATCACAAGGCGGATGAAGAAGATATATTTACGATCAAATTGGAAAAAGAACACCTCGAAGAAATAAGAGCAAAATTTCCATTTTGGAGAGATGGCGATGAATTTATTTTGCGTTAGGCTGTTTGTATGCTCCGGCACCTTGAAAATTCCTGATCATTCCCTTGACGATCTCCATTTTCCTGTCTATGTTTTGCCTGACACCTTCCACTGTTGGAGGAATAAAAATGTCGGGTGCCACACCTCTCCCGTCTTTGGGTACATGGTTGTACTGTACCAATTTAAATAAAGGTAACCGAACCCGTAATTTAGTTTTTGGAAGGGTAATATCAGGAATCATGATACCACTGTTACCATGCCAGCCCCCTCCTGTCTCTTCTCCAACAATCGTTACATTGGACTGCCCTTTCACTGCATTACAAAATAAGGTGGATGCGGAAAAAGTCGGACCATTGGTGAGTACATATACTTTGCCGTCAAAATGATTGTTGGCTTCAGGACGGTAAACGTGCCTCTCCCAGTAACCAAAATGATATTTTCCATCACGCTTCTTTTTCGTAATAAAAAGTAAGCCGATATTGCTAAAAAATCCATTTTTAATAAAAGTGGTATAGGGTGAAAAACTTTTTGCGATCGCATAGGAACTGTCTGCCACTTTGAATTTGGTGTTTCGTATAAACCTGGTCAGTTTTACATACATGGTTACATCACCGCCGCCATTACTTCGCAAGTCGATTATAAGATTTTTTATTTTTTGCTCTTCCAGTTTTCTAAAGGATCTGTTCATGAAGGTCCGCAAATGTCTCCCTTCACCATTGGAGAAAGTGTTCAACATTAAAGTGGCCGTTTGCGTACTGCTGTCGATCTCAAGTGAGCGCGCGTTTTCCCTGAGCTCTTCTTTAATTTTGTATCGTGGAACTTTTTTTTCCTTTTTCTTTTTTCGACTTTTGCCCCCGGCCGTGGTATCAGTCGGAGGATTGAACAGAGGCAACAAGGTCATTCTTTCAATGCCATTGCTATCAATATATCCTACAGAATAATTTTTATAAAGACCAAATATATTGCGGTGGTAATAAGGAAAATTACTGCTGACGCGGATGTAATTCACATTATCAGCATATCCATCCAACGGCAGATATTGAAACATCTGTTCTACCAGTTCATGTGTTCGTGTGCCGTTTATAGAAGTAAGCACCGTACCTCTTTTAAAGAGGGAATCTTTCCGGTTGAGGTTGCCGGTTACAACCATAGTGTCTCCACACAATTTAATGTGTAATGGAAAAGATGGGATCCTTTTGTCTTTGATAAACTTGTTCCAGTTTTTACTCATCCCGAAACTTGTATGGCCGCAATGGATCTTATTTGTCAGTGGTGCCAGTATCTTCCAACCAAACTGTTGTTCGGTCATAGAATCCGCGATATTATTATAGAGGCTATCAAAATAATAATTCATGCTGTCTTTGGGCGTGTACCAGTAAAGAGCAGGATGTTTTTTTTCGAGGATATTCCTGAGGAGTGAGTAATCTTCCTGTAGTTTTTCTTTTGAAAATTTTTGGCGCGGATTATAATTTTTGCTTACGGAGCATCCTGTAAAAAGCACAACTAAAATTATAAATAGTAAAAAATTTCCTTTTTGCATTATTTGTTTATAGGAACATTAGTGACAAACATTTTCTTATTAAGCTTTTTGACCACATAGGTACATAGGTAACATAGAAGTCTTTTGTTAGGCTTTTTGACCACATAGGTACATAGGTGACATAGAAGTCTTTTGTTAAGCTTTTTGACCACATAGGTACATAGGTAACATAGAAGTCTTTTGTTAAGCTTTTTAACCCCATAGGTACATAGGTAACATAGAAGTTTCTTGTTAAACTTTTTGACCACACGTCGACATAGATATATATTGCTAAGCATTTTCTATGTTTTCTATGTACCTATGTGGTCAAAACATTATGTTAAAATTTTCCTGGCAGGTCCACACTTTGGGTCCCTGAATAGTAAAATTTTCATGTGCTTAAACTGACTGGTGATCCGAAACTACCCCATATGATTCCATCCCTGCGCCGTTAATTTATGTTTGTTGCCTCCCCTGGTTAAAATATGTGTGCCTTCTTCCGCATCGGTCATGTATCCGATCACACTAATCTGCTCATTCAATACGATCTTATCATAATCTGTTTGTGCCAGCGTAAACAATAATTCATAGTCTTCACCACCACTTAACGCACACGCTGTGGGATCCAACTCAAGTTTATAGGCGAATTGGCGAGCCTCCTCATGTATCGGTATTTTATCTTCATAAATTACAGCACCCAAATTACTCTGCTTGCAGATATGCAGAGTTTCGCTGCTCAGACCGTCACTGACATCAATCATGGACGTTGGAGTGATTTCATTTTCTGCGAAAAATTCGATGATATCTTTTCTCGCTTCTGGTTTTAATAATCTTCCAACAATATATGCCTGGTCTTCCAGGTCGGGTTGAGAGCCGGTTTCTGCGAAGATCCTTTTTTCTCTTTCCAGAATAGTAAGTCCTAAAAACGCGCCGCCAACAAAGCCGCTTACGCAAAGCAGGTCGCTTTTTTTGGCTGTGCTTCTTTTTACATATTTATCGGGCGCTACTTCACCAATCGCAGTAACTGAAATGACGAATCCTTTTTGCGAGGAAGTGGTATCTCCACCAACCAGGTCTACGCCGTATTTTTCACAGGCCGCATATATACCTTCATAAAACTCATCCATGGCTTCAAGACTAAAACGGTTGCTGAAAGCTATACTTAGTGTAATATGTGTGGGCGTGGCATTCATAGCATAAATATCACTAAGATTTACGATGACACTTTTATACCCTAAATGTTTTAGCGGGGTGTACATGAGATCAAAATGAATGCCCTCTACCAGCATATCGGTAGTTATGACGGTCTGCTTACCAAAATGATCGATCACTGCCGCATCGTCGCCGACACTTAAAATGGTAGATGCATGCCTGGTTTCATTATTTTGAGTCAGGTGATCTATTAATCCAAACTCACCAAGGGAAGATATTTCAGTACGCTCGTTGCTCATTTTAATTCAATTTAGATATTATCTACTGCTCATAATGGCATTTGGAAAAGTATGCAAACAGACAAAGCAGGCCATATAATCCTGCAGGTTTTTCCTACCAAAATTTTACAATTCCTTTTGGTTATTTATTACCGCGAGCATTTCATCATGAATTTTACCATTCGTGGCCAGGAGATGAGGTTGATAAACTGAGTAGTAGTTTCCATCAAAGTCGGTCACCTTTCCGCCAGCTTCTTCTACGATCAAAAAACCGGCTGAACTATCCCATGCCTGTAACTTATGTTCGTAAAAACCATCAAACCTTCCGGCTGCCACCCAGCAAAGATCGAGGGCCGCACTTCCCAGCCGCCTGACCGGAACTCCTTTCCGGATAAGGCGTTCAAAAACCTGTAAAGGACCATTGGGTGAATCGAGATAAGTGTAAGGGAAACCTGTAGCCAGGCAGCTGTTCACTACTTCCGATTTGTTTCCCACATGGATCGGTTGATCATTTAGCGTAGCGCCCAATCCCTTTTCCGCGAAGAAGAATTCATTCATCAGCGGGTTGTAAACTGCTCCCATAATGATTTTCCCTTTATGCTCAACGCCGATGCTGACACAGCAAATGGGTATGCCGTTGGCAAAATTAATGGTGCCATCAATTGGGTCAATGATCCATTTGTATTCGCTGTTCGTAATAATTTCGCCGGCTTCCTCGCTTAAAAGAAAGTGATCCGGAAACTCTTGCTTAATGACCTCAAAAATAGCTTTTTCAGAAGCGTGGTCGCCCTCTGTTACCGGGTTATTGACCCCTTCCTTATTGGTAATTTTAAATTCGCCGTTAAAAAAGCGTTTCAATTCTTTCGCACCGGCTTCAGTTGCTTTTAGTAATGTATTTTTTATCATCCGGCAAAGATAAGAAGCCAGGCCCGCAAATCCCCGCGGGTCTGCCTCCCGAATTATTCGTTAACAATTTCATTTTTTGATTTTATGTTCGATGAGATGGAAGAATTTCATCTGAAACAATCGGGAACTTAGCCTTACCCATTCAGCCTTCCCATCATTTGTTCCGGATAGCGCAGGCCAGCAGCTGCATCTTTTGGGAAAAAGCCATCGATCGATTTTAATTCTTTTTCGGTAAAATGAACATCCAGCGCGCCTGCATTTTCCTCCAGGTATTTGATCCTTTTGGTACCGGGAATCGGAAAAATATAATCGCCCTGAGCCATCACCCATGCCAGGGCCAGTTGAGATGCGGTACAGCCCTTTTGCGCAGCCAGTTCGTTGATCTTATTTACCAATTCAAGATTTTTTTGAAAATTATCTCCCTTAAAACGTGGAGAAAAGCGACGGTAATCATCCGCCTCCAGGTCCTCGAATTTTTTGATCTGGCCTGTTAAGAAGCCACGGCCAAGCGGACTATAAGCTACAAAAGCAATTTTTAATTCCTTACAGGCAGCAAGCACACCTTCCTCCGGATCCCTTGTCCACAAAGAATATTCACTTTGTACTGCGGAAACTGGATAAACCGCGTGGGCTTTTCGCAGTGTGGCGACAGAAACTTCCGATAAACCAATGCCCTTAACTTTTCCTTGTTGTATCAGTTTCGCCATTGCGCCAACGGTGTCTTCGATAGGTGTGTCCGGATCTACCCGGTGTAAATAATAGAGATCGATTATTTCGGTATTTAACCTTTTCAAGCTGGCCTCGCAGGCAGATTGTACATAATCGGGCTTCCCACTGAAACCGCGCAATTGCGGATTTGATGGGTCCCTCAATATGCCGAACTTGGTGGCGAGCGTAATCTCATTCCT